>JBBQIQ010000025.1:0-32075 GCA_038325075.1 Bacteroidales bacterium
GCCCTGCGCCCCGTGCCCTGCGCCCCGTGCCCTGAGCCCTGCGCCCTGCGCCCTGAGCCCCACGATGTGTGAATAATGTAACTCTTCACAGCAATTATGTAACGTAAACTAATTATATTCAGCCGACTTTTGTATGTTGTAAATATAGATTTCTGTCTTTGAAATTTGTTTTGATTTATGCTTTCATCCACTTGCCGGATTGATTGTATTTTTTTGTTGAAATCTTTCATATGCTTATTATGAAAGGCAAGGTTCATTTAAAAAGCAGGTGACCCGGAATTATGAATCATAATGCTATTTGAATTTAACTGACGTTTTAAACACACCAAATTTTGGCGATGAATAAATGGGGTTCTTTTCTAAAAAAAACGTTGAGGGTAATCCTATGGGTTGCCCTCGGTTTTGTGGTGCTGTTTATTCTGATTGCCCTGTTGATTCAGGTTCCTGCCATCCAAAACAGGATTACCGGCTACGCAATTGATTTTGTAAGCAGCAAAACCCATACAAAGATAGAACTGGAAAAGATCAGCATCTCCTTCCCTAAATCTGTGGTTATCAAAGGGCTTTATCTTGAAGATATTCAGAAAGATACATTACTTTTTGCAGGCGAACTCAAAGTCAACATCGGGTTGTTTGCGCTGCTTAAAAACAAGATAGATATCTATTCTTTTGCGCTTGAAGATGCTGTCATCAACCTCCGCCGCACGGAAGCCGATTCCTTGTTTAACTTTAATTTCCTGCTCACCGCATTCAGCGATACTGCCAGTCAAAAAGCCGTGGAGCCTGATAAAAGCAGCAAATGGGTTATCACAGTCGATAAGGTCGGGATGAAAAACATCCGTTTTCTCTTTGACGATCAATACGGCGGAACTTACGCAGCAATGAACATGAAGCAATTAAAGCTTATCATTGACCGGATCGATCTGGCAAATTCAATTTATACTATTGACGAAGTAACGATCGAAAAACTGATGGCTGATGTGCTGATCAGTAAAGCCTCAGAATCGGCAGAGGAAGCGTCTGGAAACGCTTTACCGAAAATATCGGCCAACAAAATAGAGATCAGCGATGCCCGAATCAGTTACGGTGATTCTGTCATCAGGCAGTCTGTAGTTGCTGCTGTTAACCGTCTGGATTTGAAGAATTCAGCCATCGACCTGGATAAGCAGACCGTCTCATCGGCAAAGGTTCTCTTGTCGCAAAGTGATGTCCGGTACAAATCAATTGAAATGGTTTCGTCCGCTGAAAAAGCCGGGTTGGCTAACAACACCAAAGCAGGAAACAGCGATTGGAAGGTATCAGTCGGGCGCATTGAACTGGATGACAATACCCTGGCATACAATGTTGTGAACACACCGGTATTAAATAATGCCTTCGATGTAAATCACATGCTTTATAGGAATCTAACGCTGAAAGCCGACGACTTTTATTGGTCTTTGGCAAAAACAGCAGTATCTGTAAATGAATTCTCAACGGTTGATCAGCATAATTTTTCAATCAGCCAATTTGAGACTGACTTCAGCATGGATCCGCATTCTATAACCGTGAAGAAGCTGAAATTGAAAACCGCTAATTCTGCTCTGGATGCTGACCTGAACATCCGGTTTTCTTCCCTGTCTTCGCTGAAGGATTCACTGCCATTCATGATCCTGAATGCGGATTTGAGAAATGTACGGGTTAGAAATTCCGAGATTGTCTATTTCAATGCCGGGCTTTACAAACAGCCATTTTTTAAGAATGTGATGAACATAACGACCATTTCAGGAAGTGTGAAAGGACCTGTCAATAACCTGAGCGGAAAAAATCTGAAAATCAAAACCGGAAGCAACACCGATGTCAAAACCGATTTTACCATCAAGGGGCTACCCGATGCGGAAACTGCCTGGTTTAATTTTCCGAACCTTAGAATATCATCAGGTAGAAAAGATATAAAAATGCTGGCAGGCACTTCAATCCCTGATAGCATTTCGCTCCCGGAAACCATCGGTTTGCGTATAAATTTCAAAGGTGAACTGAAGTCATTTGTCACAACAGTGGCTATGAACAGCAGTTACGGGTCTGCTGACATCACGGCTTCGATTGATAAAAACGAAAATTTCAGAAGTAAATTAAGCCTTGTAAAATTCGATGTTGGACGGCTTCTGATGGACACCGCGATGTTTGGACCTGTTTCCCTCAAAGCCGAAGCAAATGGCCGTGGGTTGGACAAAAATACCATCAGGTCGAAAATCAGGGCAGATGCTTCACAAATTTATCTCAACAGGTACAACTACCATAACCTGATTGTGGATGACGATATCACCGGTCAGAAATTTGAGGGGGAAATTGCCCTGAATGATGAAAATGCCGCCTTTGATTTTGATGGCCTGGTCAACCTGAACCCCAACGAGGAGCAATATAAATTCAAACTGAACCTGAAGGGGGCCGACCTTCAGAAACTCGGAATTGCCAACCAGGATATCAGAATAAGCCTGATGGCATCGTCAGATCTGAAAGGCAGGTCGGCATCGGAAATAAATGGCACAGCAGGAATCACGAAGATTTACATTGCCCATGAAGACAAGGAGTATCTACTCGAATCATTTTTGCTTGCGGCTATCAATGAACCGAAAAAAAGTGAATTAGCCGTCAACAATGCATTGGTTGGTATAAAGTATAAGGGAACATTCTCTCCCATGTTCCTCGCCCGGGAGATTGGCATATTTTTGAACAGTTATTTTCCGTTTTCTTCAACTGATTCATTGTCCGGGGGAAAAGACCCTCAGAATTTTACTTTTGAGGTTCAACTTCACAACCATCCCATTCTTTCAGAATTGTTATTGCCTCAACTCAGGGAATTAGAGCCGGGTTTGATAAAAGGGAGTTTCGACAGCGAAAAGAATGACCTGAAACTGAATGCTGAAATGAAGAAAATCGTTTATGGCACGACTGAAGTCAGAAACCTTTTGCTGGATGTGAGTTCAGATGCCAATGCCCTGAATTATAAATTAACCACTACCAGGATTTCAGGTCCGCAATTCAACCTCGATAATTTCCTGGTAAGCGGGAAACTGGCCGACGAAACCATTTTTACAACGGTTACTTCAATTGATGAAGCGAAGAATAAAAAGCTTGTCCTTAATACCCGGATTGTCAGGGAAAACGAAAACTTCAGATTGACACTCGATCCCGGTGACTTCTATCTGATGAATGATCAGTGGAACATTGCAGCCGATAATTATGTAGAATTCGGGGCCCCGGGATTTTTAATCCACAATCTCTTCCTCGATAAAGCGGGAAGCCAGGTAAATATTCATTCGGTAAACGATAAGTTCAACGACGACCTGAAAATTGCGATCAAAAACTTCAAACTAGACGATATCTCAGGAATTATTTCAAAAGACACCAGCCTGCTTGAAGGGACAGTTGACGGGGAGGCCATGCTTATAAGGGTTGACACCACGTATGGTATGGTTGCGGATTTAAAAATTTCCGACCTGATTGTCCGCCAGATACCCATTGGGAACCTGACTGTAACTGCAGATAACCCCACTTCGGAAAAGTTTACACTTGATGTCAGGCTTGCAGGCGCCGAAAATAATGTTACGGCGAAAGGCTATTTCATTCCAAAAGGGGGCAACAACTCGGTGAGTATAAATGCAGATATTCAGTCACTTTCATTAAAAACTTTTGAAGCCTTTTCGATGGGAACCATCACCGGGGCTTCCGGGAAACTAACAGGAAATGTTTCCATTGAAGGCAACGCAAATGCACCGGAAATAACGGGCGAACTAACCTTCAACAATGCTTTTATAAAACCCGCGGCATTGAACAGCACCCTTGAATTGAAAAACGAAACGGTTTATTTGAAGAAGGATGGTCTGTATTTTAATTCATTCACCATGCTTGATCCTGCCGGAAACAAAGCAACTGTGGATGGATCGGTTAAGATGGAGCAATTCAGTAATTTCATTTTCGCCCTGGATGTCAGATCGCAGGACTTCCTGTTGTTCAATACAACATCTGAAAATAATGAGGTGTTCTATGGCAAAATGATCATCGACAGCCGCATCAGTGTAAAGGGGCCAATGTCGCTTCCGGTGGTTGACGCGAAAATAAAAATGAAGGAGGGCTCAAATTTCACTTTTGCCGTTCCCGAAAAAAAGCTGACCACCTATAAAGGGGAAGATGTTGTAGAAATAGACAATAAATACAAAATAAATCCCATCCTTTACAGTGATGACAAAAAAAGCCAGAAGGCCACCGGGCTGACCGGATTTGACATTTCCTCTGTCATCGAAGTAGATAAGGAGGCAACGCTCAGGCTGATGATGGATCCCACTTCTTCAGATTCTCTGGTAGTTAAGGGAGAAGCGGCCCTGAACCTTACCATTGACAGGAGTGGAAAAATGAGCCTGACCGGCGCTTACAACCTCGATGAAGGCAGCTATATTGTAACCCTTGAATCGGTCGTAAAAAGAAGGTTTGATATTGATCCGGGAAGCACCATTATCTGGAATGGCGATCCATTAGACGCTGATATATCCATCAATGCCATTTATACTGTAAGGGCTGCTCCCATCGACCTGGTGTCGGACCAGATGAGCGGACTGAGCGATGCCGACAAAAACACCTATAAACAGCGCTATCCCTTCCTGGTTTATCTGAAACTCCGGGGAGCGATTCTGCAACCTGAAATCAGCTTCGATATTCAGTTGCGGCCCGAGGATAAAGGGATCTTTGGCGGGGCTGTAAATGCAAAGCTGAACATGCTTAACGAGGATCCATCGGCGCTTAACAAACAGGTATTTGCGTTGCTGGTGCTTGGCCGGTTTATACAGGAGAATCCGCTGCAAACTGAGGGAAGTTCAGGTGTAACTACTGCGATCCGATCAACGGTAGGTAAATTTTTATCGGCACAACTCAATAAATTAAGCTCAAAACTGGTGCCCGGTGTTGAACTTAATTTTGATGTTCAGTCTTATGAGGATTACGGATCGGGGCAGGCCGAAGGCAGGACACAGGTAGATATCGGGGCTAAAAAACAACTCTTCAACGAACGCCTGACTGTTCAGGTTGGGGGTGTGGTTGATGTTGAAGGTGCGAAAGCAAATCAAAATTCAGCAAGTGATATTACCACCGATGTTACGGTAGAATACGAACTTACTAAAGACGGCCGGTTCCGGCTGAAAGGGTTCAGTCACAATCAGTATGAAGGAGCCATTGAAGGCCAGCTTGTTGAAACAGGTATAGGGTTGATGTATGTACGCGACTTCAACAGATGGAAGAATTTCTTCAAATCGAAACGGAAAAAAGGTGATTCATCAAAAAATGTAAAGCAATGAAAAGCCCGGCTTTGACGAAACACGCTATTATCCTGGTATGTTTGCTTTTGGCAGCCTGCAGCGGAACAAAGCATTTGCCACCGGGAGATAAACTGTACACCGGTGCTCACGTTAAACTGGAATCAGCAGAAAAGATCAGCAAAAAAAAGCTACGATCAATTAAAAAGACTGCTGAAGGCGCGTTGGTTCCCAAACCCAACAGCAGCTTTTTGGGCATGCGCTTTAAATTGTGGAGGTATATGGCCGCCGGCGATACAGCAGAAAGCAAACTTAAAAAGTGGATGAAGAGGACCGGAGAGGCTCCTGTTATGATGGATAATGTTAAGCCGATGGTTACATCTACAGTTATAGACGCAAGACTTTACAACATTGGCATCTTTAAGAGTTTCACTGAATACAGCATTACCGAAAAGAGAAAAACCGCAAAAGTGATCTATACAAGTCGTATTCATCAGCCATTCGCGGTGAAAGAAATGAATTATGCTGTTTCTGACAGCAGTTTGAGTAGAATTATACTTACGGAAAAGGAGAAATCGCTGATAAAACCCGGGGATGATTATAGTCTGGAAAAGCTAAGAAATGAGAGGGAGCGGATTGATGCACTGCTGAAAAACAACGGCTACTTCTATTTCGACCCCGACTTTCTGCTTTTTAAGGCAGATACCTCAGAAACTGATAAAACCGTCGTTTTCAGGCTTACCCTGAAAGACAGTGTTCCACAGCAGGCTTTGACTGTTTATCGCATCAACAACGTATATATTGATCAGGCATATTCCCTCAGCGAAAGGGCTGCTTCAAGAGTGAAAGACACTATCCCGTATGGTAATTACCTCTTTCTGGGCAAAGAAAGACGGAAGTCAATCAGTCTGAAGGTTATTGCCCGGTCGGTTTTCCTGAAGAAAAATGATGTCTATTCGCGCAAAAACCACAACAGCACGCTCAACCGGTTGATGTCAATGGGCAATTTCAAGTTTGTCAGTATAAAATTTACCGACAGTGATACAACTGCCCCGGGATTTCTGGATGCAACCATACTAATGACCCCAATGTCAAAATATTCCTTCAAAGCAGAGGTGGATATAGTTTCGAAATCAAACAACTACACCGGCCCGCGCATGAATGTAAGTATTCTGGACCGAAATACCTTTAAAGGTGCTGAATTCCTGAATTTTAGCCTGGCAGGTTCCTGGGAAACGCAATTGAGTGGAAAGAACAAGAATCTTCAGTCGTATTCCCTGAATCCTAAAATTGAGATTATTTATCCCAGATTTCTCGTTCCTTTCAGAATGAAGCGGACAAGCAGTATTTACCTGCCCAAAACGCGCTTTTCGCTTTCTTATGACTATCTGAAGAGGGGTAACTACTTCGATATGCGTTCCCTTCAGTTCATCTACGGATATAAATGGAAAGAAGACATCCGGAAAGAGCATGAACTGAATCCGGTAAATGTAAGCTACAACGCAGTAGGTAATAAGTCCGATGCATTTCTTGAGTTGCTCGAATCCAATCCTTTTCTGAAAAAAAGCTATGAAGACCAGTTTATAGCAGGGGCGAATTATACTTTTACCTATAATGAACAGGTTTTGCCTGAGAAAACGATACAAACCTATCTTCAACTTAACACGGAAGTGGCAGGAAATGCCTTTTCACTGGCTAATGTATTAGCGGGCAATAAGATTTCATCCGAAAGTCCTTCGCTTATTGCCGGGTCTTCCTATTCGCAGTTTGCAAAAATGAGCCTCGATGGCCGTGGTTATTACAATTTTCCGGACAGGAATAAATTTGCTGTACGGATTTATGCCGGTCTGGCTAAGCCTTACGGAAATTCTTCAACTTTGCCCTATGTCAGGCAGTTTTTTAGTGGCGGACCCAGCAGCATCCGTGCATTTCAGATTAATTCCGTTGGCCCCGGAACCTATAATCAGAATAACGATAGTATCGGTTTCCTGAAATTGGGAGGGGATGTAAAACTGGAATTTAATGCTGAATATCGCTTTAATATCTATCGCTTCTTTAAAGGCGCCCTTTTTACTGATGCCGGGAATGTATGGTTGCTAGAATCAAATTCATCCACTATGGGCAGCCCGTTTTCATTCTCCGGGTTCGCCGGTGAAATGGCAGTCGGAGCCGGTATTGGATTAAGAATTGATGTTTCCTTTTTCCTGTTGCGCTTCGATCTGGCAATGCCATTGCGGAAACCCTGGCTTGAAAAGAACAACCGTTGGGTAATTGATAAGATCAACTTCGGAAGCCCATCCTGGAGAGCAGATAATCTGATTTTAAATGTGGCAATTGGGTATCCTTTTTAGGCTTTGAAGGATAATGGTTCCTGGGTCACAGGCCTGAAATGGTGCCTGCCAATATTCCAACATTCCACATTTTCATCAAATTCATAGCATACCATATACTTTCTTCAATGTGTGAATGATGCAATTTGTTTCATGAATTGTATAATGCTTTCCGGAGCATTAGTCCTGACCTTTGCGGGAATATTTAATATTTGAACTTAACACAATTTACAATGAAGACGATGCATTTGATTCAAAAAAAAGGTCTGATCAGGAATGCAACAAGGTTAATGGCCCTGATTGGTTTTAGCTTAATGGTTCTGCTGGTGGCCTCCTGTAATAAAGATAAGGACAGCGAAAACGCAAAAGATAAAGCCCATCTATCGATCCGTATGACAGATGCTCCAGCCACTTACGATGCCGTGTTGATTGATTTGCAGGCTGTTGAAATAACCGGAAGTAATGGAGGAGCAGTAATGCTCAACACAAACGCTGGCATATATAACCTGCTTGATTTCTCGAATGGTCTGGATACGCTGATTGCAACAGGTGATCCTGATGCAGGTACAATTTCACAGATCAGGTTGATATTGGGGCCTAATAACTCAGTGATTGTCGACAATATTGTTTACCCGCTCAGCACGCCCAGTGCCCAGCAATCGGGTTTGAAACTTCAGGTTCATGAAACGTTCGAAGCGGGTGTATCATATATGCTCCTGCTTGATTTTGACGCTGGTCAATCCATTATTCTTAAGGGGAATGGCGAATATCAGTTAAAACCTGTAATCAGGGTCATTGATGCGGCTATAACCGGCTCCATAAAAGGAAGTACTTTCCCTTTGGGCGTAATGGCTATGATATCAGCTACTTCCGGTGGTATAACTTATACATCTGTAAATAATTTAAGTGGGCAGTTCCTTTTACAGGGAATTCCGGCAGGGTTGTATGATGTAACGATTTTTCCTGAAATTCCTTACGGGCATATCACAATATTTGATGTAGTTGTTTCAACAGGTGTTTCAACCGACCTTGGCCAAATAGTATTATAACCCAAATTGAGCGATTTGAAAAGGAAAATAACTCAATCGATCAGGAAATTGTAAGCAATTCACATTAAAACAGTTTCATGGCTTTGGTGAATTGCAACAATTTCCAAATCGGGGTTCACCTAAGTAAAGCGCTTTTTCGCTTTGCTCAAATCGCTCAACTTAGGTATAAGTTTTAATTGTAAATGATTAAAGAGGCTGTCTGTAAAAGGCAGCCTTTTTTGCGTTCCTGAGATCTTCCGATTCCGTATGTGTGAATGATATAATATCTGATCGGAATTGTATAACACAATACGATCCCGATGCAAGTAATTTTGATCCGTGAAAACTTTTTCACTTTAAAAAAAAATATCATGAACTCCACCGAACTAAAAGGAAACTGGAATGAGCAAAAAGGTTTGCTCAAACAGAAATTTGCAACCTTAACTGATAACGACCTGATGTTTGCTGAAGGTAAAAAAGAGGAAATGCTTGGCAGGCTCCAGGTTAAACTTGGAAAATCAAAAGAAGAATTACACAAAATAATTACTGATTTGTAATTCCCAGCCGTATCACAAAGTTGCCGTTTAGCTTTACAAATCGCTGACCGGTAACTTTTTGATCAAAGATTACTCTTAAAAAACAATAGGACATGAAAAACAAACTTTTTACACTGCTTGTTGCAACTTCGTTTGTAGCCGGAACAATTTTCACAGGGTGCCAGTCATCTGCAAATAAAGAAGAAGCTGCCCAGGCCAAAGTTGATGAAGCAGAACAGGATCTGTTAGATGCTCAGCAGGAAGCCGATATCGAAGCCCAAAAAGTTGCCAGTGCTGACGAATGGCGAGCCTTTAAGACAGAAAGCGAAGTAAAGATCAGCGAATACGAAATCCGTATTAAAGCGTTGAAAGATCAAATGAGGAAGCCGGGTAAAACGTTTGATGATCTTTACAAGCAGCGGATTGAGCAGCTTGAACAAAAAATCGCAGACCTGAAGGCCAGAATCAAGGATTATGAAAAGAATCAGAGCGGCTGGGAATCATTCAAACGTGAATTTAACCACGATATGGATGAACTGGGCATTGCATTAAAGGACCTGACAGTTGATAATAAGAATTAAATCAAATCAGTTGTCCTGACAATGCGAACCGGATTTAACATCAATGGGTTACTCCAAAATTACAGGAAGTACCCTTTCAAAATTGTCCGGGTTTAAAACGTTGTAATACATTTTAAACCCGGGCAATTAACTCTTATCCAACTAAAAAAAATATCAAAGATGGAACTCAGGATGAACGAACAGAATCTGGAGGAATTCAAATTCCGGATTAAAAAGAAATTTCCGCAGTTGACCGAATCTGACCTGAAATATAAGGAAGGTAAAGAAGAAAGAATGCTAAGGAATATTGCCTATAAACTCCAGATGACAAAGCACCAGATTCAGTCTGTAATTTCAGATTTCTAGCGCCAGTTGCCATTCCCGACATTGAATGAGACCGATACCCGATTGGTATCCGGATATGCTATAGATATAAACTTATTGATAGTTGTTATTGAATTTGATGAGATATCGTATTCTTTTATGTAACTCAGATTGAGTTTAATATTAAATTTAAAGATGTAGAATTCGGCCTGTAAGCCAGGCAACCATTCTTTAGAAACTGAATTGTCAGTCGGGTTGCTGAGCGAAGCCGAAGCACAACCTCATCCTCATCCTCAATCTTAGCCTCAAAGCTTCGGCTGCCCCGCAGAAACGGAGTGGATGCGGGGCAAGCTGCTCAGCTCATCGCCTTAACCTTAACCTTAACCTAAACCTAAACCTAAGCTCATTCTTAATATCAATTTCGTTTAAATGTGGGAATTATATAAAAACTTTAAAAGGTTATATAACATTTAAGGGTTTTTTGCCGGTTACCTTTATTTATCGAATATGTTCGCTTATGATTTTGATTATTTGGTTTAAATGTGCAGAACAGCACAGGCTGAAAGGTTAACCTTAAGCGGGAATAGCAAAAAACAAGCATTTTTTCTAACTGTTTGAATATGAAACTCTTTATTAAAAACATGGTGTGTAATCGTTGTAAGCACCTCGTCCAGGACGAAATGAAAAAAATAGGAATTCAATATGACACCATCGGTTTAGGCATTGTAAATACGACCAGGGATGTTACACCTAACCAGCGCAGTAAGTTGGGTATCGCTTTACAGGGATCCGGATTTGAACTTATCGATGAAAAAAAGAATGCAATCATCGAGAAATTAAAAATGGCCATTGTTGATGTGGAGATTAACTCGGACGAAGACCTCAAAACAAGTTTCTCAGATTATATAAGCCAGAATGTGGACGATAATTTCATTTCACTGAATACACTTTTTGCCGAAATTGAAGGAATTTCGATAGAAAAATACATTGTAAGGCAAAAAATTGAGCGGATTAAAGAAATTCTTGTGTATGATAAACTTAACCTTGAGGAAATTGCCAGAAAACTGCATTACACAAACTCAATTCAATTAAGCAAACAGTTTAAGAACGCTACAGGGCTGACACCTTCGCATTTCAGGAATCTCAGGCGGAAGAGATCAACAGAAGAAACAGGCAGCCATATTCTTACTTCGAAAAACCCATTATTATGAATCCTAAGCAAGACTATCCATTCAAACCGGCAGATTCCGGGAAGATGCCTGGTTATTACAAAAACGGTGGCTCAAAATTAACCTCAACATCACACGAGGTTAGCACACACGGAAAATTGCCGGACTGGGAGAATAGCTCCAGGCTAGAGTACCTTGAAGACCGGAATGCCAGTCTGGAGAGCCTTCTTCAGGCGAATTCAGCAAAATTGACAGAGGTCATTCAAGCAAACAGCAAATTCATTTCAATAATCGGACATGATCTACGTGGTCCTTTCTGCTCCATATTGGGCGTACTTGAAATGCTAAAGGAAGGGTTAAATGAATACGATAGTGAGGAAATCGCAAGGTATATTGATATAGCATCCAACTCAGCGAACAGAACATTGAGCCTGCTTGACAATCTGCTAGCCTGGACCAGCACCCAAAATGTTGAGGAAAATTACCATCCGGTCAGAATGAATCTCTCCGGGTTGATTGATGAGGAAATAGAAGCTGTAAATTTAAATGCCTCTCAAAAAAGAATAGTCATTTTTAATGCGGTTAGTCCTGATCTGCAGGTAGTAGCCGATGCTCAAATGATCAAATCTGTCGTTAGAAACCTTCTCAGCAATGCCATAAAATTTACAAACTCCGGTGGTGAGGTAAATGTTAGTGCAATTGAACAACAGAAATTCGTCGAAATACAGGTAACAGACAATGGCATCGGAATTTCTTCAGAGGATATGAAGGCGCTTTTCAATCCCCAAATACGGCATACAACCCCCGGAACCCAAAAAGAACAGGGAACCGGTTTGGGTTTGACTATCTGCAAGGAATTTATTCAAATACATGGCGGTAGTATCCTTGTTGAAAGTGAACCGGAAAGGGGCAGCACGTTTAAATTTACGCTGCCACATTACATTTAGGTTAGTTTTAGGCTAAGGTTATGCCTCAACCCTGTCTGACTGGCTAAACAGATCATTCTTTAAAAACTGAATTATCAGCCAGGTTTACCCGACCCACTTCAGTCGGGCAGGCTCAGCCCTAGCCTTAACCTTAACCTCAAAGCTTCGGCTCCCCCGCATCCACTCCGTTTCTGCGGGGCAAGCTGCTCAGCTCATCGCCTCAAGCTCAGCCTCAATCTTAACCTTACACGGATTAATGTGTGAATAATATAAAACTTTTAAGCAGTTATGTAACATATTTTCTGTAAGAAGTGTGAAACTTTGCAAAAGAAATACAGAGAAGCAAATGAGAAAAAATGTTGCCGTCACAACCCGGAAAGATAGACTGAAAGGCAGGCTGGGGAATACTCATCCCGATGGGTACCCGTTATACCCCGCGGGTGACGACATCTACAATAAGTTTCACGAAGAAGCTGACATGGACCCTGAAAAAATTTCCAGGGAAATGGATTCCATTGAATTTGATAAGTCGGGGAAAAGCAGCCTGAGAAATCAGATGGCCGGAAGCAATCTTGATGTACCTGGCTCAGAATTGGATGATAGCCGGGAAGATATCGGAAGCGAAGACGAAGAAAATAATTATTACAGTATTGGTGGGGATAATCACAACAATCTTGAAGAGAATCAAGGGGTGTCATAATCTTCGGCAATACTTTGTTTCAAAAAAAATCATTTGATAAAAGGACGAAAATGGCACTCAATGCAATCCAACAAGGTTATGATGCAGAAACTGCAACACAAAACCAAAGCCCAATAGCTGATAAAAAAGGAACAACCATGAGAGGCAACACAGAATTGATCGAAGCGATGAATTCTCTTCTGAAAGAATCGCTGGCTGCCCAAAATCAAAGCATGGTGCATGCCGAGATATGCGAAAGCTGGGGTTATAAAAAGCTGCAGATGGCATTCCGGATGCAGATAATTGATCAAATGCACCGGTCAGAATGGCTGATCGAGCGGATTGTATTTCTTGGAGGAACACCTGGGATAACCAGGCTTAATACGATCATAAAGCTTGGAAAGACAGTAACAGAGATGATCGGGAATGAGAAAGATGAAGAAAAAGGTACCTTAAATGCTTACAACAGTGCCATCATTCTTGCCCGTAAAGTTAAGGATCAGGGAAGCGTTGAAATGCTTACCCGCATACTTAAACTGGAAGAAAAACAAGTTGCCTGGGTAGAAGCCCAGCAAACTCAGATTGAACAGATGGGTTTGGAAGTTTATCTGAGTGATCAGACTTTAAATGATGTAAATTAAAGATTCAGAGAAGCTAATCCCATAAAATGATGAAAACAGGCATTATTGAAATTGAAAAAACACCACCTATTTCCTCCTCAGGGAATGCCAGACCAGAATACATTGAAGTTGAACCCAATGTCCGGTTGCACATTACGGATGGCGGCGATGGCAGGCCTGTTGTATTCATCCATGGCTGGCCATTAAGCGATGAAATGTTTGAGTATCAGTACCGCGACTTACTGAATGAAGGATTTCGGGTGATTGGAATTACCTTGCGGGGCTTTGGGAAATCTGACAAACCTTACGGGCCTTACGATTACGATGTTCATGCAGGGGATATAAAGAGTGTGCTTAACAAGCTCGAAATCACGGATGCTGTAATGGTTGGTTTTTCCATGGGCGGAGCGGTTGCAATCCGGTATGTTTCGAAAGACGGCGGTGCCCATGTATCTAAGCTGGTTTTGTGCGGAGCAGCAGCCCCCATCTGGACACAGCGCGACGATTTCCCCTACAACTTTCCCAAAAGTGCCGTGGATGATTTAATTGCCCTGAATTACAAAGACCGGCCAAAGCTACTGGCCAATTTCGCAAAGATATTTTCCGCTTCTGAAAATGCGTTAAATGAGGGGATTGGCAATTGGCTGAATGGAATTGGCCTGAGTGCGTCTTCCCATGCAATGGCTGAATGTCTGGTTGCTTTGCGCGATACCGACCTTCGGGCCGACCTAGCTAAAATCATGCTGCCAACCCTGATCATGCACGGCAAAAAGGACAAAATCTGCTCATTTGATCTCGCTGAACAAATGAAAGCCGGAATCCCGGAATCCCGGATCGTAGCATTTGAGAAAAGCGGGCATAGCCTTTTTCTTGAGGAAACGGAGAAATTTAATAAGGAACTGATCAAATTTGCTGGAAAATAAGCCCGGTTGAATTAAATCAAAAATCAATTCTGAGTGTTTTCTGTTAAATATGAAAACAGATATGAAAAACATATTCATTCTTTCATGGTTTGACAAAAGCACTGTAAAACACCTGAGGCTGCCGTTTTCTTTCTATCTGATGCCTGTTTTTTTATTTGCACTGAGTCAGGCAGGTAACATCAACTGGCTGACCACTGCCATTGCCTTTGTCATCCTGCATCTGTTTATTTTCCCGTCCAGCAATGGGTACAACAGCTATCAGGATCGCGACGAAACCAGTATCGGCGGGCTTAAACATCCGCCTAAGGTCACAAAGAATCTGTATTTTGCCACTTTAATCCTTGATTTTATTGGTGTTTTGGGTGCGCTGTTTGTATCTGTATATTTTTCCTTGTTTGTAATGATTTTTGTGCTGATGTCGCGCGCTTACAGCAACCGGAACGTGCGACTCAAAAAATATCCGGTCATTGGATTTTTGACTGTATTTATCTTTCAGGGCGCGTTCGTTTATCTGATGGCATCGTCTGCTGTAGCGCCTTTCTCCCTTGATACATTTTTTACATTCAACAATCTCATTTGTATGAGCGTGGCCAGTTTATTTATGGGTAGTGTATATCCTCTTACACAGATTTATCAGCACGAAGCAGACATGAAGGATGGCGTAATCAGCATCAGCTATAAGCTTGGTTACACAGGAACCTTTGTGTTTTCTTCTATTCTTTTTGTCATAGCAACCCTGTTTTTATACTACTATTTCAATTTAAAACATCAGCAAACCGACCTGTTTTTGTTTTTGTTGATTACAGCGCCCGTTGTTACTAAATTGACGGTTTGGTTCAACAAAGTCCGCAAGGATACTTCGCAGGCGAATTTCGAAAACACCATGTCGATGAACCTGTTGACCTCGTCCTGCATGAATTTATATTTTCTGATCCTTATTCTGAATAATCATTTCATCTGGTTTTAACGATGAGTAAAATAATTTCGATTGGAACGGCGGTGCCAGAATATGCCACACAACAAAGTGTGATACTTGATTTTATGCATGCTGCATACCACGATGTAACAGCCTCGCGCAAGCTGAACATTTTGTTTCACAACAGTGGAATCAATACGCGGCATTCGGTGGTTCCTGACTTTAATAACGGCAAATCAGAACACAATTTTTTTGGTTCAGATAAGCCTGTTCCGGATGTTGAAAAAAGGCTAAGTATTTACAAAGCAAATGCGGCTTCACTTGCCATTGACGCCATTCATCATTCAGTAGAAAATTTAAAAACAACGGTTGCAGCATTTGGAATTACTCATTTAATTACAGTTTCGTGCACTGGGATTTACGCTCCCGGACTGGGTACTGAAATCATGGAGCAGCTTGGATTGCCCAATGATATTTTTACTACTTCCATTAACTACATGGGTTGCAATGCGGCATTCCCTGCACTCAGGATTGCGGATATGATTGCACGTGCCGAAGTGGATGCAAAAGTCATGGTTGTTTGTGTTGAGTTGTGTACCATTCACTTTCAGCCAAAAGACAACAACGACAATTTATTGTCGAACACCATTTTTGGGGATGGGGCCGCTGCGGTCGTTGTTGTTTCAGACGAAGCCGCCAGGCAAAATCATCAGCGCGGCTTAACCATCAATGGATTTTATTCTCTGCTGCTTGGCAACGGGAAGGATTTAATGGGATGGAATATCACTCCTGTCAATTTTGAAATGATCCTCGATCCTGGAATCCCGGCATTTATCAGTGACGAAGTGATTGAAATCCTGAGAAAAGCAGAAAAAAAACTGAATATGGTTGCTTCATCGGTAAGTAAATGGGCCATCCACCCGGGAGGGAAATCAATACTGGATGCTGTAAAGAAGCGCATCCCACTGAAGGAAGACGATTTGCAGTATTCTTACAATGTACTGGCCAAATATGGAAATATGTCTTCCCCCACCATCTTATTTGTGTTGAACGAAATGCTGGAATCCGGACTTCAGCCGGATGAAAAAGTATTTTCCATCGGTTTTGGACCAGGAATTAGTATTGAAACAGCCCTTTTTACCTATGACGGATAAATTTACTCACCGGTCAAACGAAAAGGAATTGCTGGATGAAGCAAATATTCCTCATGGTTTGTTATTCAAAAACCTGAAAGAACTGGATATACTAAACCGGACTACCGGCGGCCATGCCATTTCGATAAAAGGCATAAGGCAATTGGTTACCGATTACCGGAAAACCTATCATATTGTTGATTTTGGGTGTGGCAGTGGCGATGCTTTGATGGCAATGGCTGATTGGGCGAAGTCAAATAAATACAATGTTCAATTAACCGGTATTGATAAGAATCCTGAGGTCATCGGATATTTAAAAAAACATTGTGCAGGTTATCCGGGAATCACCGGAATAGCAACTGATTACAAGGACTATATAAATGAAAATCAATCTATTGACATAGTGCATTGTTCGTTGTTTTGTCATCATTTAAACGATGATGAGCTGGTTCGGTTGTTTACCTTTTTCAGGGAAAATGCCAAAACGGGTTTTGTTATCAACGATTTGCAGCGGCGGTGGTTGGCGTATTACAGCGCCTGGTTTTTTACGCGTTTGTTGAATGGTACAGTGTTGTCCAAAAACGATGGACCCGTTTCTGTGCTGCGGGGGTTCAAACCCGGCGAACTTGAACAATTGCTTTCCAAAGCAGGCATAACCAACTATTCCATCAGGAAAAAATGGTTGTTCAGGTATTTGATTGTTGGAAAAACTGAACACTATGGGCCCTTCTCCGGATAACGCTGTGGTCCTGATTGTCGGGGCCGGTCCCTCCGGTCTTATGCTGGCCTGCCAGTTGGCCATGCACAATATATCTTTTCGTATTGTTGATCAAAAGGAAACTCCTTCAACAAACTCCGGCGCGCTGATTTTACAGGCGCGGACTCTCGAAATCTTCGGACAGATGGGTATTGCCCGCGAAGCCATTGCGGATGGCATCATCGCTGATCAGGTAAACATATTCAGCAACGGGAAAAAGATTGCAGGCACTTCCATCCGCGACATTGGTGGAAAATTGTCACCCTACCCTTTTCTGCTAATGCTCGAACAGTCAAAAACTGTGAAACTGCTATTGAATTTTATCAATAAGCGGGGATTTGATGTTGAAAGAGGGGTTAGATTTCTAAGCCTCGTACAGGAAAATGAGGGTGTTATCACGCAGGTAGTTCTTCCGGATGGATCAGAAGAGCAAATCTTTACCCGATACCTCATGGCCGCGGATGGGGCCCGAAGCTCAGTCAGGGATTTCCTGAAGATTCCTTTCGAAGGTGTGACTTATCCGCAACCCATATTTATCATGGATTGTAAAGCTAAAACTGATTTGCCTCCCGGTGAAATCAGTTTTGCATTTACCCGCGATTCCATAGCGGGTTTTTTTCCGTTGCAAGGGTCGCGCTGGCGTATTGATGGTACGTTTCCAAACGGAATGGCTGACAAGGTGACCAAGACCTTTGAAGAATTGAAAAAGAATTTTCAGTCCCGGATAAAGATGAATTTTACGCCGGAATTTGCAGAGTGGTTCTCTGTTTCCCGTTCACAGCAAAAGGTTGCCGCGACCATGCAGGTTGGAAATGTTTTTCTGGCCGGCGATGCTGCCCATGTGAATACGCCGGTTGGCGCCCAGGGTATGAATACCGGCCTGCAGGATGCCTTCAATCTGGGCTGGAAACTCGCTTTCGTTATCCGGAAAAGGGCAAAACCTGAACTATTGCAGACTTATGTAACTGAACGAACAGGCATATCCGGGAAATTTGCAAGGTATGCCGATGCGGTTTTTCAATTGGTCACCAATGATAGTGTTGCGATCAGGTTCTTAAGGTCAGGCCTGATGCGGATTTTTTTCTGCCTGATATTTCCATGGATGGGGAAACGGATGATTTTCCGGCAGATGTTTTTTAAATCCATTTCACAGATCATGGTCAATTACCGTAATAGCAGTTTATCTGAAAAAGCTTCGATGGGAAAATTTTCATTGGGAGTTCCCAGGTCTGGCGACCGTTTTCCATCTGTTGAATTTCTGAACAACGGGAGAATGACAAATATCTTTGAAAAGCTTGATACCACCAATTTTAGTCTTCTGGTCATGGCCAATGCACAGCCTTATGAATTTAAAAACCTCGCAATCAGGTATCATCTCACGATTGAAACAATACCACTTCTGCCTGAGAATAAAGATGTTTATAAAATTTTAGGTATTAGAAAAACCGGCTATTATCTGGTTCGGCCGGATATGCATATCGCGCTGAGATCTGCAACCCTTGATTCCAGTCATTTGGCCGGTTATCTGGAACGTTTTCTTACATAACTTTTTAGCGTCATTCATGAAAATAAGAGATTACATTTTTGAATTTGAAGATCTCTCCTGGTTCCCTTCTGTTATCAGGGAAAGCATGACGGATTATTTGCGATACCTGATCACCGCTATAGATTTTTACAAGCCGGTCACTCCATTAATCATAGAGGGATTGAGCCTGACCAATGCAAGCCGCATAATTGACTTATGCTCGGGTGGGGGCGGAGCCATTGAGCAAATACATAAGAATCTCGCAGCGCAATCGGACAAAGAAATCAGGATAATCCTGACTGACAAATATCCCAATACGGGCGCTTACGAATTCATATCCGCAAAAACGAACGGCAATATTTCGTTTTCTGAATCCTCTGTCGATGCTGCCAGGGTCCCTGAAAACCTTGATGGATTCAGGACAATTTTTTCGGGTTTTCATCACTTCGGCAACGACTATGCAAGATCGATACTAAGGGATGCGGTTTCTGCCAAAGCCGGTATCGGAATTTTTGATGGAGGCGATAAACACATCTTTTCTGTTTTGGCCATTCTGATTATGCACCCGATTGTATTTTTCCTGTTTACCCCGTTCTTCAAGCCATTCAGATTTTCAAGATTGTTTTTTACTTATATTCTTCCCGTCATTCCTTTTTGCACCGTATGGGATGGGATTGCTTCCATTATCCGGCTATACAAACCCAAAGAACTGCTTAAAATCGCCATGGAAGCCGAAGAATTAAATTATGTATGGAAAACCGGCAGATTAAAGAGCCGGTTTGGATTGCATGTTACATACTTAACCGGCTATCCAAAGTATTCGGTTGCAGAATAGCGTCATATAGGATTTTAAGCGGCATGAATCATTGAAAGCATTCAGATTTCCGGGGTGAGAATTATGTAATTATCTGTCATAATTGTATAACAATTTTCTCTATAAATAGGGCAATATTTGTTAAGAATGTAAAATTTTGAATGTAGAGTCATTCCCGGTTAGTCAGATTGACACAATGGTATCAGGGACATGGATGACGAACAAAATGGTACAAGTGACTGTAACCCATTAACCGTCCTAATGAGACTCCTGTCAGATAAAACTTTATCCTTCGCAAGAATCAATGTCAATGTTTTAAATCTGAAAACAGGTATTTAAAAACAACTAACAATGAAAACCAAAAAGATTGAAAAAGTGCTGATCGCGCTGGATTATGATCCATCGGCAAATAAAGTTGCCGAATCAGGATTTTTCATGGCAAAAGCCATGAACGCAGAAGTTATTTTGCTTCATGTAATCGTGGATCCGGTGTTTTACTCCTCTGCCGATTTTTCCCCGATAACAGGATTTGGTGATTACATGGGATTGGTTCCGATGCAATTTGAAAACATTGATGGGGTGAAGGATGCTGCGCAGCAATTTCTTGAAAAAATAAAGAAGCACCTGGGTGATGAGGCAATTACGACACGGATTGAAGATGGAGACATGGCTGTAACCATAGTGAATGCAGCAAAATCGCTTCATGCAGATGTCATCGTGATGGGTTCCCACAGCCGGAAATGGCTGGAGAATATCGTCATGGGCAGTGTTACGCAGGAAGTGTTGCGGCACTCAACTTTGCCGGTATTTATTATCCCGATCAGGAAACCCGAATAAAGAAATTTGAGTCCACTCCGATACCTTAGAATTTGGCACCAGCCCGTCCACCGCAAATTGCGGGCAGGCGTGGCGGGTTGGTGCCTGATCTTCTTTTTTGACATTTCGGAGAAGGCCAAAATTTACATCTTAACATTGAAAAACCAACAGGTTCAACCACTTTGCGGCCAGGGATTAATTCCATCCGGAAGGCGATGTTTGAAGCCGATTCACCGTGATCAATCCAAACCAGCCAACCAATGGAATTTGTAGATTATTACAGGATTCTCGGGATTGAAAAATCGGCCACGGAGAAGGACATTAAAACGGCCTTCCGGAAACTGGCCCGCAAGTTTCATCCGGACCTAAATCCTAACGATAAGGATGCCAAAAGGAATTTTCAGCAGATCAATGAAGCCAATGAGGTTTTGAGCGATCCGGAAAAGCGGAAAAAGTATGATGAGTATGGTAAGGACTGGCAACATGCCGATGAATTCGAACGGTCAAAGCAATATCAGCAGCAATCGTCAGATACGCGCAGGCAGCGATTTTCCGGTAGCCGGTCCGACGATGATTTTTCTGATTTCTTCGAAGCTATGTTTGGCGGGGCAGCAGGGGCCGGCAGAAGCAGGCAGGTAAAATACCGGGGCGAAGATTACAATGCCGGATTACAGCTTGAACTTACCGATGCTTATAAAACCCATAAGCAAACCTTAACGGTAAACGGGAAAAAGATAAGGATTACGATCCCTGCCGGGATTGAGAACGGTCAGACAATTAAAATTCCCGGGCATGGCGGTCAGGGTATCAATGGTGGCCCCAATGGTGATTTATATATTCAGTTTTCAATCGCCAACCATCCGTACATCAGGCGCCTCGGAGATAATCTGTATATGACTGTGGATTTAAATCTTTACACTGCCGTGCTGGGTGGAGAAATCACCATTAACACCCTGAATGGGAAGGTAAAACTCACCGTTAAGCCTGAAACGCAAAACGGAAGTAAAGTAAAACTGAAGGGCCAGGGGTTCCCCGTTTACCGGAAAGAAGGGCAGTTTGGCGATCTGTATGTAACATGGGATATCAAAATTCCGACAAACCTGACTGAGAAGCAAAAAGGCCTGTTCACTGAGTTGTCCCAAACCTAAATCACTCCTGAAATGCAGACAGAATATCTGATCGCTTTAAGCGAATTCTGCGCCAGCCACAAAATCGGGCTTTCGTTTGTCCATTCATTACACCATTCCGGATTGATCCGGATTTCCAACATTCAGGAATCGGGTTACATCGATGCAGATCAGCTCTGCCAACTCGAAAAGTTTATCCGTTTTTACACCGAATTGGGCATAAACCTTGAAGGCATTGAAACCATCAGCCATTTGCTGGAGCGCATAAACAATCAGCAGGAAGAGATTAACATGCTCAGAAACCGGCTGAGGCTTTACGAACCGAATGCCTGATATGGATAATATCTGGGCATTTTCTATCACTGTTTTTATGGCATTCTTCGCCATCATGAGCCCTCTGGTCAATATCCCGATTTTCGTAAAACTGACAGAAGGAGATGATGAAAAGGGGAAAAGGCAAATAGCGAAAACCGCCAATTTTGTTGCATTTGTCATTGTTATTGCTTTTATTTAAGTTGGCAAATACATATTTGAACTTTTCGGTTTAACCATTCCCGCGTTTAAAGTTTTTGGCGAAATCCTCATCTTTTTCATAGGCTTTGAGATGATTCAATCAAAAAAGTGCAGCATCCACTAAAGTGAATAGGCAATATTTGATGCATCGCCATTTCTCCCCGAATTTTGCGGTCAATGCCACCATTTTTACCTGGCATTTATTTACAGTAAATACGTGATAAAACTTGTCGGACAAAAAAACTGCGTGATCATCGGTAAAGTCATGGGACTGATTTTAGGTGTACCCGGCGCAAATATGCCGATCGAAGGAATTAAACCGGCATTTGAAATCTGAACCATCCCAAGGGTCAATATTTCAGGTATTTACACACGGCTTTCTGATATTGCACAACTTTGATTTACTGCCAGGATAATGATGGATCTTCACAAAACTACTAAACCTAAGTTGAGCGATTGGAGTGCAGCGATAAATCGCTTTACTTAGGTAAACCCCGATTTGGAAATTGTTAAACCCTGAAAATGGTTATCTGTGAATTGCTTACAATTCTTCTTCAAATCGCTCAATTTGGGTTAAAGTGAAAATTTCCGACGGCCAACATGTGTGAATTATGTAATTCTTGTAAGGAATTATATAAGACATTTCATGGATTCTTAATCTACTTTTACATGTCGCAAAAATGAATTTCCTGCATTGAAGCGGGTTTAAGAATAAGCTTTCGATCCGGAATGACCAATTTTCCGGTTTTTAAGAATGGGTTTCAGGATCTTTAAAATAACCCTGGAAAGTACGATTGGCCTGGCCTTCTTCAAATGATTACGAAAAACCCCACTAATATGAGCAACCTGGTATTCACCATTACCATTGTTCTGATTGTTTTATGGGCAATTGGATGTTATGCAATTGGGATTTATGCAATTGGTGTTTTGCTGCTAACCGTTGCATTGTTTGCCATTCTTTTAATAATTGTTCCGGTAAAAATAAAGCTCAGATATTGATCCGCTAAATTGATCAAATCAGGTAATCCTCAATAAACAATATATAGGCCATATTGAACCATATCTGGTCATCGGGTTTTAAGCTGAGTAGATTGTCCCGCCGCAAAAACGGCGGGATTTTTTTGTTTGCATCTTATCCTAAATTGAGCGATCTGAGTAAGCGATAAATCCCTTTACTCAGCTAAACCCCGCTATAGAAATTGTTGTAAATCACCTGATGGATTAATACGTATTTATTGAGAATTGCTAGTAATTTCTTCAGCGATTGAGTAATTCCTTTCCGGGATATCTCAATTTGGGTTAGGCCAGCGGGGTATTGTAAACCAATAAATAAAGACTTAATACTATGTTTTACAGACAACGATAAGTAATATCCGGCTGGTTTCTTTTACCTTTACTTTTTAAAAAATCAGCGAAGACATGAGAATTGAATACGAAATCAAACTGGGCTTTAAAGATGTAATGTTCAGGCCCAAGCGTTCAACCCTAAAAAGCAGGGCCCAGGTGAAACTCGAACGCACCTTTAGAATGATGCACACGCAATCTGAGTGGTCCGGCATACCGGTGATGGCAGCCAACATGGATACAGTTGGCACGTTTGATATGGCGCTGGCCCTGAGTGAATTGAAGCTATTTACAGCCGTCCATAAACATTACACAGTTGATGAATGGAATCGTTTTGTTGCAAAGGCACCGAAAGGAATTGAAAACTTTATCGCCGTTAGTACCGGCACCGGTGCGCAGGATCTCGAAAAATTGGGCAGCATTTTTACTTCAAACCCTCAGTTGAGATTTATCTGCATCGACGTTGCCAATGGCTACTCCGAGCATTTTGTGGCTTTTGTAAAACTGGCGCGCAAAAAGTTTTCCGAGAAAGTTATTATTGCCGGAAACGTGGTCACAGGCGAAATGGTTGAAGAGTTGCTGCTTGCCGGAGCCGACATCATTAAGGTAGGCATTGGGCCGGGCTCCGTTTGTACCACCCGGGTAAAGACCGGTGTAGGTTACCCCCAGCTCTCTGCCATCATAGAGTGCGCTGATGCAGCCCACGGACTTGGCGGACAGATCATCAGCGATGGCGGTTGTTCTACTCCCGGCGATGTCGCTAAAGCCTTTGGCGCCGGTGCCGACTTCGTTATGCTGGGTGGAATGCTCGCCGGCCACGACGAAAGTGGGGGTGAACTGATAGAAAAGAACGGGCAGAAAATGAAGCTGTTCTATGGAATGAGTTCTGCTACAGCGATGGAAAAACATGTGGGGGGTGTAGCCGATTATCGCGCCAGTGAAGGTAAGACGGTGGAAGTTCCCTATCGTGGCAATGTCGAAAATACAGTTCTTGACATTCTCGGTGGCATTCGCAGCACCTGCACTTATGTTGGGGCTTCTCAACTAAAGGAATTGACCAAACGAACAACATTCATCCGGGTGGATGAACAGGAGAACCGGTTTTATTCGGAAGGTAAAAATGGGAATGCCGGGGGTGAGTAGTGAGTGAAGAAAGTGATGCTTCGACTGCGCACAGCAACCAGGAAAGTGAAGAGTGAATGGTTAGTAGAGACGCAATGCTTGCGTCTCCCAAACTGATGAAGTGGTTAGTAAAGACGCAATGCTTGCGTCTCCCCATTGGTGAAACGCCTCGGGTTAGCGTTAAAGTTACTTAACAACAGGCTGTTAATACTTTTCTGAATAACTTTACACAAAATCCTTGCATCCCTCCAATTAATCTTCTTACTTTTGCCGTGCATTGGTTCCGGAGACGGATAATAGGGAATGCCGTGTAAATCGGCGACAGTTCCCGCTGCTGTAAGCTCTTAAAATGTTTCAACTGATTGCCACTGTCCATCTCCAAACGGGCGGGAAGGTGTTGAAAACAAATGGAGTAAGTCAGAAGACCTGCCACTGCCTTGTGGATTTTGTAGTTTACGGTGAATGAACTGCAAATCGGAAAGCCTGGCCTGTTTTCCTTAATTCCGGCCCTTTTTTATCAGGTTTTTCACCTTTTGCTGCAGAATCCGCACAATGTTTCATTTTAAAAACGCAGCAACGATGAACACAAACCCGATTTCATTGCGTTTTGCGGTTATTACCGCAATCGTAGCCAGCCTGGCACTCAGCCGGCTTTTGCCCCACCCGTTTAATTTCTCTCCGATAGCAGCCCTGGCGCTTTTTGGAGGTGCACGTTACAGTAACCGGTATGCCGCTTACCTGATTCCTCTGTCTGCCTTGTGGATAAGCGATTTATTTCTGAATTATGCATTCTATGGCCGTTTCGTTCCTTTTTATGAAGGGGCGTTCTTCACTTACCTGGCTTTCGCGATGATTGTGCTGCTCGGTTCTTTCGCTTTGCGGAAGTTTTCGGCTAAAAACCTGCTGTTTACCAGCCTCTCGGCATCAGTACTCTTCTTCCTGGTATCAAACTTTGGCGTTTGGGCATTCAGTGGGCTTTACCCGCCAACTGCTGCCGGAATTACGGCCTGTTATGCGGCTGCCGTTCCCTTTTTCAGGAATACCCTGGCCGGCGACCTGATCTATTCCTTTGCCATTTTCTATGCCTTTGCTTTTGCACAGCAACAGATCCCATTGCTCCGGGAGAATGCAATTCAAGCCTGATTTTTTTAATGAAACTGATTTCCGCAACCGGCCTGTTTTTCTGTTTGATCATGACATCCACCTTTGTGTGTGCCCAGCAACCGGTTACGGATACACTGAACCTAAAAGGGGTGGAGGTTACAGGGCAGAAACCTCCGGCCAACGGGCGCGCCGCTACCCCTATGCAGCGATTGGACAGGAAGGATATATCGGCGATGCCGGGAATCTCAGTAGCCGACGCTTTGCGGAATTTCTCAGGGGTGACCATCAAAGATTATGGCGGCCTTGGCGGATTGAAGACTGTGGTCGTTCGCAGCCTTGGTGCCAATCATACCGGTATTTTTATCGATGGGGCTCCCATGAGCGATGCCGCTACCGGCCAGATTGATCTCAGTAAATTACCGCTGGAAGACCTTAAAGTCATTGAACTTTATATTGGGCAAGGGCAGCAACTTTGCCAGCCGGCCCGCGCCCAGGCCTCGGCAAGCATGCTTGGTTTCCACTCGCTGATGCCTGATTTTTCGAATACAAACCTGCATCTGAAAGCCGGGATAAAAACGGGCTCATTTGGGGTGATGAACCCATTTGCAGGAATATACTTCAAAGCCGGCAAAAAAACCATTGCCGGTTTCTCAGCCGATTATAATCATACCCGTGGTAATTATCCCTATATCCTGAAAAACGGCAATCTTCCCGATACTACCCTTAAACGTAACAATGCCGATATTGAAGCCTTCAACCTGAACTTCAGGCTTGAAACCCGTTTTGATGACAGTTCATTGCTGAAAGTCAAAACGTGGTTTTACGGATCAGAACGCGGTTTGCCAGGCGCGGTTATCTTTTACAATCCGCATTCTTCACAAAGACTTACCAACCGTGATGTTTTTGGAAATATTCAATATTCGCGCCAACAAGGGAAGTTACAGTTGCTGAGTAACCTGAATTTTTCGAACAGTTTCCTGCGTTACCGCGATCCGGCTTTTCTGAACGGGGAAGGTGGACTTGATAACCGTTATCAACAGCAGGAATTCTACCTGTCGCAGGCCCTTTCGATGCCTTTGCGGGGGATTTTCAGTCTGGGTGCTGCCGCTGATTTGATAGTAAACAGCCTGCAAACAGACCTTTACCCTCAGGGCAATCATACGCGCTATACCGGGCTTGGCTCGATAAGCCTGCAAGCCAAAACAAGGAAAACCGAAGCCACAGCAGTGATTCTTTCAACCCTTGTAAACGAAGCAACGCCTGACAATAACGCCATGCACCGCACCGTCTTATCACCTTCAGTCTCCTTCATAACCCGCATAAGCAGTTCGCCACTGCTGCGATTTCGCCTGATGTACAAAAACAGTTTCAGGATGCCCACTTTCCACGACCTTTATTACAACCTCATGGGTAATGATCAGCTAAAACCCGAATACGTGAATCAGTTGAATCTTGGATTAATACTTTCTGAAGCGAAAGGCGCATTTCAGTTCAGCCTTCATACCGATGTTTTTGCCAACCGGGTTAAAGATAAAATCGTGGCGGTCCCGACGCAGAACCTTTTTATCTGGTCGATGCGCAACATGGGCAAGGTGGATATCAGGGGCATTGAAATTCAGGCAGGAGCAAAAGTCTTGCTCGCACAATCAAAAGAAATTTTCCTGAACCTCAACTATACCCATCAGCAGGCGCTCGATATGAGTATTCCAGGAAGTCCGACTTATAAGCAGCAGATACCTTATGTTCCGTTTCAGACCTTCTCCGGAATGCTGACCCTGGGTATCAAGCGCCTGACATTCGGATATAATTTACTGTACAACAGTCATCTCTATACACTTGGCGAGAATATTCAAGCGAATTTGCTTCCTTCATGGTGGGTCCACGATTTCGCGATTTCCTGGCAACAGCCGGTTAAAACAAACACCGTCAGGTTAAAAGCCGAAGTTGTCAACCTGTTTAATCGCCAATATGAGGTAATCCGGGGCTTCCCCATGAATAGCCGTGGATTCTATATCACACTTTCAATCAATCACTAAACTAAAATTACAATGAATAGCAAACTGTTTCCCTTTATGCTCATGCTGGCCGTGCTGAGTGTTTCATGCACCGATGAACCCGATGATAAACCTGATGCACAGGATACCCTGATTCGAAGTGCAGGCGTGTATGTTATGAACGAGGGTCTTTTCAATGGCAACAACGCATCCATAACCCGTTTTGCTTTCAGTGATTCAACGCTTGCCGCGGATATTTTTTTACAACAGAATGGCCGTGGGCTGGGCGATACCGGCAGCGATCTGGCGATTTACGGAAGTAAAATGTATGCCGTAGTCAATATATCGAGCCAGGTTGAGGTCATGGATGCCCGAACCTGCCAAAGCATTAAGCAAATTTCGCTATTCAATGGTGAGTTGCCACGACAGCCCAGGAAAATTGCTTTCTATGGTAAGAAAGCCTTTGTCTGCAATTTTGACGGAACCGTAGCAGTGATTGATACTGCTTCGCTGAATGTTGAAAAATTCATTGCGGTAGGCCCGAACCCCGATGGTATTGCAGTAGTTGGTGATAAGATATGGGTTTCAAATTCCGGAGGGCTTAATTTTCCCGATTATAACAATACCCTTTCAATCATTGATCCGTTGTCATTAACAGAAGAAAAACAGGTTACCGTCGGAATCAATCCCCATATTCTGGCTTCCGATAACTATGGTGACCTGTATGTGATTGCCCGCGGTAACTACGCAGATGTAAAAAGCAGACTCCAGATCGTAGATGCAGCCACCGGAGCACTCAAACACACTTTCAGCGGATTTGAAGCCATTAACTTTGCCATTGCAGGAGATACCGCATTTGTTTACAACTTCGACTGGGGCACCATGAGCAGCAGTATTATACTGCTGAATGTAAAAACTGAATCCATGATATCCGATCATTTTATTACCGATGGAACGGTGGTTCAGACAGTTTATGGCATAGCTGTGGATGAGGTATCAGGTCTGGTTTATATCGCCGATGCGCTAAATTTCACCGGAACGGGCAAGGTTTATGCCTTTACCATGGATGGTAAACTTAAGTTTTCTTTCAATGCCGGATTGAACCCTGCAACCTTCACATTTTTAAATGAAAGAGTACTTTCAGGGCAACCCTGACGGACTGATAATTAATGCGCCGGCTACAGCTAAACTAACCGTGATACTTTCCTGCCTGAAGGGACGCATGGCCGGGAAGTGTCTTACAGATAGGGCTTTTTAATAATAGTTCTTCTGGTAGTAGGAATATTTGCACAGAAGCTGTGCAAAAATTCTCTTCCCTTCCGGAATCCTGGTTGGTGCTGAAAAGCGCTTGAAAATTCAGGAAGAAAACATTTTTTATATGGTTGGAAGGTACTCCTTTTTCGGGGTTTGATTAGCGACAAATCACAACTTTATAAGAATTTATATAACCACCTGAATTTATCTGTAGCATATAGATGCCATTCCTGCAATCGTTGACAGGAATAACAACCTTTTTTCTAATATCTGCATTTGTCCGTCTGACCGGCTTTCCCTGAATATCAAACAATTCAACTGACCATAATTCGTGCTTACTACCATTTCTTTGAATCATCAACTGTTCATCCGCAGGATTCGGATAGATGCTGAAATCAGGTGCAACAATTTTAATGATTGCAGCCGTCGGGCAACTCCACACCAGTGAATACCCAGAACGGGTGGAAGATCCGTCGCTGTTGAAACGAATGGTGAAACTGTTGCCTGATGTCGTCTGCCCAACCGGCGTCTGATCTCCCGAAAGGGCAGCCAGCAATGGCGAATTCGCATCAGGGCCATCGTAAATCCACAACGAATCTTGTCCGTTTTCAAGGCTGAATTGCTCAAAATGCAGGCTGAGCGGGCCCGGGTAATCTGAAATCACGGTTTCGGTATAACGATCTCCATCGCCATAGTTCCACCAGGGGCCGCCACTATCGTGCAGGGTGTCGCGGCAGGGAGCGACAGGATTTTGGGCGAATTTCTCTTCAATCAGGTCCCAGAGTTCAGGATAACCATTGTCGTAACCCAATGCCCAGATGCCGATACCTCCGGTATTGCGACGGTTCACCAGGTCGTATTTGGCGCCCAGGCTTCGGGTATCATCGTAGAAGCACTGCCGCCAGTTGTTGTTGAAATAGCTGTAATAAGGATTGTAGCTCCGGTTGTCCCAGTAAAGGTTCGCAGGTGTATAAAATCCGCTGCTGTTGCCCCGCACATTGCGGTATGTAACAGCAGTGCCACTGCCGGTCGTGCCGGAAGGAAGTGTGTTGGATGTCACCGGCCATTCGCGGCCATAGTAGGGGAGGCCGAGCAGTAGTTTTTCACCGGGCACGCCTTGTGATTGATAATAGCTCAGGGAACGATTCACCGCATAATTGAAGGATGAAGTCAAAGGCCAGTAACCCGAAACCGGCCCGGCAATGCTGCTTCCGTTCCAGTAATAATCGTAGGCCATAATCATAATCAGATCAAGGGCTGGTGCAATTGCCGGAAGGTCAAAGGTGTTGCTCCAGTTTACGGCCGGGGCAGCTATGCTTATTTCAGTGCCCGGAAGATTGGTGCGGAAAACATCGGAAAGCTGAAGGATAAAATCGGTCAGGCCTTGCTGCTGGGATGATGGAACCGCTTCGAAATCAAGGTTTATTCCCTGAATACCCCGCTGAACCACCAGGGAGAGGAGGTTGCCAATCAGGGTCTGCCTTGCCTGAGAACTGCCAAAAAAAGTAGCATGACCTGAAAACAGCGTAACACATAAATGAACTTTCACGCCATATGCAAGCGCAGTATCAACGACTTCAGCGGTTTCAAAACCATTGGTGGCAACAGGATTACCGGTATTGGGATCTGTATCATAAGAAAAGTAGCAAAGGTCACTCAACAGGTCCCAGCGATAATTCTGCCAGGCATTGCCCATCCAGTAAGGATGATAACCAAAAACACGTTTCTGAAGGTCCGAATTCGCTCTTTCCGCCGGATTCCGCCCGGTAAATCCATTGATGCTATCGTATTGGACATCGCTTAGCGGCCCAAGGGCTTTATAAAAGGCAGATTGCTCTTCGTGATTGGATGCATGCTGGGCAAACATTAATGAATTTATCGCAAAGAGGCAAAGAATTAAAATGTATTTTATCATTGTTTATTTTTTGAAATGGGAGGTTCATGGCGCGACTGCAATCCTGGCTTTCTCTATGAAGTCGGGCATTAAGTCGAAAAGGGAGTCTTTTAACGATGTTTAGTTGGAATAATAGTTTTATCTTAACCCCTTCTTCTTCAATAATCTGGCAGTGTGAAGAACTCTCAAAATATCTATCTGCATTTTATTCTTAACCCGATAGATGATTCTGTAATTCCCTTCTATTAGTTCCCTGATCGTTTTATTATTAAATTCAGGAACTATCCTGCCCAGGAAAGGATTAACAGCAATAGGCTGAGCCCTTTGATATAACCTATTAACAGTAATGCTTGCATAACGAATGGAGTCATCGGCTATGTAATCAAATATTTCCTTCAAATCGGCAAGGGAAGATTCAGTCCAAACTACTTTGACCATTTGTCAATCATAGATTTAACGTCCTCGTTAGAAATAACTTTACCTTGCACTGACTCCTGGAATCCCTCCTCGATTTTCTCCATGAAGATCAATTGATCAATCAGTTCATCTATCGTAAATGATTCTGGTAAGGTCTTAATTGTTTTATTAAGTTTCTTTTTTGTCAACATAGCAACCTTTTTTGCAAAGATAATAGTAAAATATGTAGTTTTTATCCTTCAGAAGTGGAAGTCGTAAGTCGATGTTGGAATAAGAAGTAAGAAATAAGAAATTCAACATCCACAAATCTGCTTTGAGTTTCCCCTTCTTTGTTAACTGGCTATTGCCAACTGCCAATTTAACCTTTATAAACACCATAACCCCAAGACATCAAATAACACGAAACTCTCCGGGAATCAGCTAATCAGCTAATTCTCAAATCCGAAATCCGAAATCCGAAATCTGAAATCTGAAATCCGAAATCCGAAATCTGAAATCCGAAATCTGAAATCCGTAATCCCCATGCAACCCACGCCCTACAACCCACAACTTGGCGACCGCGTACAGCTGCGCAAAAAGCACCCGTGCGGGGGCGATGTGTGGGGGGTGGTGCGCGTGGGGGCGGACATTGGCTTGGTGTGCGAGACGTGCGGGCGGCGCGTGCTGCTGGAACGCCATGTGCTTCGCAAACGGGTCAAGCAGCAGTTACCCCGGAACGAGGGGATTGGGGATTAGGGGCTAGGGATTGGGGATTGGTGTTTTAGAGGGGTGTCGTCGCACCTAAAGGGTACCTGTCGGTCATCCTTCGTCCTTCGTCGTCCCTCCACACACGCTCCCAGTAAGGGTTTTATGACTACATTGCCGCACACGCAAGCCGACAGCGCGTCCAAGGGGGACGAGCATTCTTTTGGGATGCTGCTGCGCAATGATGCCTTTCGGCGGCTCTGGATCGCGCAGTTGCTCTCGCA
>JBBQIQ010000026.1:0-31467 GCA_038325075.1 Bacteroidales bacterium
TCAGGCATTCCAACCTTCCATCGTTCCATGGTCCAACCTTCCAACCTTCCATCGGTCCATATTCCAGGCATTCCAACCTTCCAACCTTCCATTGTTCCATATACCAGGCATTCCAACCTTTCATCTTTCCAACCTTCTAATCTTCCATCGTTCCATATTCCAGGCATTCCAACCTTCCATCCTTCCATGTTCCATGCATTCCAACCTTCCATTGTTCCATATTCCAGGCATTCCAACCTTCCAACCTTCCATTGTTCCATATTTCAGGCATTCCAACCTTCCAACCTTCCATTCTTCCATTTTTCCATCCTTCCACCATTCCATCTTTTCCAAAATCAACTATCTGCCTCAAACTTTAGTTGGCACATGCCTCCTCAGATAGTCTCCTGCTTCAGGCCCCAGATTGAACAGCAGGTCCAGTATGCTCAGGTTGGGAATAAAGTCATGGCGGTCGGAGAATACCTGGGTATAGGGCTCGTAATGCCGGATGTCGAATTCAGGGGACGCCGGGTGCTTAGGCATAATTGCCTGACGAAGATCGAACAGATCAGCAGGGTGTTTCTGATAAGATTCGGATAGGCCGAAACTTTGTTTTATACCGGTGAACTTACAACTGCGATTCAGGATGGCGAGGTTAAAATCGATTAATAATTCAGGTGGGTTGAAAAATATTTGCTCAAAATCATCTTTGTAATACAGGAAAAAGGGCGATTTATTATAAGCCGATTCAATTGCCCGCCAGTGGATCCGGTTCCAGTTTACTGCCTGGCTGAGTTTAATGCGGGAAGTCGGGGTATGGTTGCCATCGGTTTTCACGACAGGAATACTCAGCGTTAATAAACCATTGGCGGTTGCAATCCGGTAGCGGTTGCGACAGGTCTGTTTCGGATAGGTTTCGTGGACTTCAATCACAACTGTGGGGGCATGATAGAGCCAGCAGAAAAAATCAACATCGGGCAAACAGGCGGCAGGAAGAATAACGGGAGGGATTCCGGTTGTCATGAAAGTGGATTATTCCGCGCAAAGATAAGCACAAAAAAAGGCCCGGAACTACCGGGCCTTTCAGGAAAAAATTCAACCAACGACAGTATTTTAGTTTGCTGTCGGGTTCAGCAGTACATCGTCAATAGCCTGTATAAGCGAGCTTTTAGGCAATGCACCCTGCGACATACGGGGTTGTCCCTCAGCAGGGCAGAACAACATGCTGGGGATACTGCGGATGCCAAAAACCTGTGAAAGTTCCTGCTCGGCCTCGGTATCTACTTTGTAAATGTCGATTTTGCCATTGTATTCTGTTGAAAGTTCTTCGAGGATAGGGGCAACCATTTTGCAGGGTCCGCACCAGTCGGCGTAAAAGTCGATGATACAAGGCAATTTGCCTTCAAATTTCCAGTCCTTGTTTTTTTCAAAGTCAAATACTTTTTCTTTGAATGTTTCTAATGTCAGATGTTCCATTACTTTGATATTCGGTTTAATTTGTAATCAGTGAATTATTTTTGTGAAGTTGGCTCTGCTGTCGGAGCGAGCAACAATTCCTTTATCATTTTTTCAAATTCTGCTTTTGGCAATGCACCCATGGTCATTTGTGGCTGACCCTGTGCAGGGCAATAGAGAATTGAAGGGATGCTCCGGATGTTGAAAATCTGGGCAAGTTCACGTTCTTTATCAGTGTCAACTTTGTAGATCACAATCTGATCTTTGTATTGCTCGGCAAGTTCAGCCATCACGGGAGCAACCTTTTTGCAGGGTCCGCACCAGTCAGCATAAAAATCAATGATACAGGGTTTGTCGCCTCGGAACTTCCAATCATTGGGATTTTCTTCATAATTGAAGACCTTCTCAATGAACATGGCTTTGTTCATCTGAATAACTTTTCCGGTTTCGGGCGTTGAAGAGGTACTTGAGGTCGTTTTTTCGTTTTCCTGATTGTTCTTCCCATTTGAGGAGCCACAACCCAGAAGGCCTATACTGGCAATGAGTACGATGGAGAAAATTCTGGTGTTCATATTTGTTTTTGAGTTAGCGTTCATTGTTAATTCGCTGCAAAGATAAAAGTAATTCTTTTAAATCGCATAAATATCACTAATTATTTTTATTTTTGCAGCACGTTTATTCTTAACAAGGATCATGCCTGATTGTTTAGTTGTGATTATCAAATAAATACAATGAATCTTTCTTATTTATTCAAAGCAATAGATTTTCAGGAATTCAGCAAACGTTTTTCTGATCCGGAACAATGCCTGTCTATAATTGCAGAAGAGAAATGGCATGAAGGGTATATTTGCCGAAAGTGCGGAAATGCAAATTACTGCACTGGTAAAACCCCCTTTTCGCGGCGATGTACACGCTGTAAAACGGATGAATCGGCCACGGCCCATACCATTTTTCACCATTGCCGGATTCCCATAACCGATGCGTTCGAGATAGCTTACATGGTCTGCGGTTCACCGAAGATATCGAGCTATGAATTATCGCGCCGCCTCGAAACCAGGCAGATGACCTGCTGGAAGTTTAAGAAAAGGATTATGGAATGTCTTGAGCAGGGGTCAGGCCTTCATCTTTTTGATATGCCAGTGTAAAGTCTGGTTGCTGCTATCAATAGTCAGGTGAGTTAAGGAATTAATCCTGTCTGCCTGAATGCGCATGATTAAAGTCACATTTTGAATTCCCATTCAACACCTGCAATCATATTATTAATGCTCTGATTGCAGGTGTTTAAAAAGGTAAAATTATAAGAACTATTTTGAAAAGATAAAATCCTTATTTGATGCTCCGGCATGGCAACCGGCACACATCCCATCCATCAGACTAGCACCGCGCATAGGGGTTCCGTTGGCATCGCTGGCAATTTCGCCACTTGGGGTGAGCATGAAAAATTCCCAGTTCCCGAAATTGGGATTAAAATTATTTCCCCGCTTTACCATGGCTGTAAACTCATTTACACTTTTATCAGGGTTGGATGAGTGCTTTACAATTACTGAACCTAACGGGTAGTTTCCGTTAACCGGATCTTGTCCGTTTTTAAAATAAATCTGTCTTGTAACACTGGCATCATTACCGGCATGAGCAGCGCCCAATGCAGGATCAGTGCCCTGGTTGGTAGCTTCAAGCGGCCACGACATGAAACTTGTGAAAGTATTGTTTTCAGCAATAAATTCAGTTTCCACAGGGTCTTCGTCCTTTTCCTCAGTGCAGGAATTAAAAATCAGCACCGAACTTAAGATAAGGAATGTTAATGAAAGTAAGAATGGTTTTTTCATGACTAAGATTTTTGGTTTATAATTGAGGGATTAAAATCTATTAGTCGCTGAAAAAATGAAACCTGACAAAAAAATGAAATTATTTTTCAGTTAATTCATATTTGGAGGTTTTACCATTACCCAATAGTGAAATAACACTGCAATTGCTTGGATAGGTTATCTGATACTGCATTCCCGGATTCAATACTTCACTATTCCGGTTTTTATAAAAGCCATCGCATTCAATTACCCCTTCAGGTGAATAGCGGGTAACCAATAAATCATATTCAAAAGGTTTATAGGCAAACCATGATCCGGCACCTTCACCACTTAACCATTGGGCAGACACAGGTATATTACTGTGCCTGACAGGTTCAGGCAAAGTGGTTTTAAGTTTTGTTTTATCTAAAACAGGAGAAGGACAGAAAGGCTTATTTAACAACATTTTAGGCAATGTGAGTTTATTCGCCAGTGCGTTCACATTGTTTAAAGGTGTTGGGGTCAATGGAACCGCATATCTTAGCAATAAGCCAAATATAAAGTCAGGTTGTCCCACAACAATGCTTTTATTGACAAATCTGGAACAATTGCTGCCATTGTATGTAAATGGCCCGTACGGTACAGAGCCGCGCTGCTGAATCTGCAAAGAGTTGCTGTATGATTTGCCGAAATCAATACTGCAGTAAGACGCATGTATTTTTCCCTCTCCGTGACATTCTTTGTTGAATTGAAGTTCAGTTAGGATTTCTTCAAAATTCTCTATTCTATTTCCTGCTTTTGATATGCGTGCTACCGTATTAATTTTTAATCCAGGGTCGGTTAGTTCACTGCGCACCCTGCCATGCCGAAAGGGTGTGTGATACCTTCCAAAGTCAAAATAGTGACATTTAAATGTTTCGCTATCAATAAGAATCAGGGCGGCATGACCCACTTTGAAGTAATGATGCGTGCTGATTCCCAACCAGTTTAAAAGAGCATCGTACCAGGCACCCGTTTGTTTGCAATAAGTCTCCGGCCAGGCAATAGCAATCGCGAAACCACTGTAACAATTATTTTCCGACATAGATTTCCTCAAATTTATATTCATTTTTCGCGGCTTCAGTCAGCAGATTGTCAAAAAACAGGTCAAAATCTGTTTCCATTAGTTCTCCGTTCGCAGTGATTAAACGGATGGCCAATGTATTGCCTAAATATCCATAGTTTACAATTGATTTTCCGCTTTTGCGCATGGATTCACGCAATTGGAGATTGAAATCATTTATATCATGATTGTTTTTCGGAACATACCGGAAGCAAACTGCAAAAGACTGACGGGCGGATAACAACTCTAGCTGAGGATGTTCATCTACCTTTTTCTCTGCATACATTGCCATTTCCATCAGATTGTCAATTCGTTGCCGGTATCCTTCCAAACCATAGTATTTCCAGGCAAACCATAGTTTCACTGCATCAACCCTGCGTCCGCACTGAATTGATTTTTTGCCGAGATCCTCAACCTCGTCAATATCATGAAAAATATAATCCGTGTTCAGGTCGGTAAGGTTGTACTGAAGGGTACCTTTCTTTTTTACTAAGAAAACGGAACAGACCAGCGGAATATTCATTAACTTGTGAGGGTTCCAGGCGAAGGAATCGGTGCGGTCAATACCTTTCATCAAATGCCTGTACTTCTCACTGAGGATGAGCGAACCTCCAAAGGAACCATCGGCATGTAGCCAGATGCTGAACTTTTTGCAGATATCCGCCATTTTATCAATCGGGTCGTAAGCCCCAAGCAATGTGGTGGCGCAGGTAGCAGCAACAAAAAAAGGTTTCTCACCACGTTCGAGCGACATGAGTATTTCAATTTCCAGCTCTTCCGGGATCATACTTCCCGAAGCATCGGATTTAACTTTGATCACATTTTTTGCACCAATGCCCAGAACGTTGGCAGCTGTTTCAAAGGAATAATGCGCCTGTTCATTGACAAAAGCAGTTAGTTTCTGGTTCCGGTCGTAGCCATTGGTTCTGCCATCGGGAAAAGCCCGGTTTCGGGCTGAAAACATGCCCATAAGATTGGCATTGCTGCCGCCTGTTACAAAAGTTCCATCGCCGTCGTTGTAGCCCGCATAAGCATTCATCAATGAAATCATTTCCTTCTCTATCATGGTGGCAACCGGGGCCACTTCATAAGTGTATATAGAAGTATTGGCCAGTACGGTAAATATTTCGCCGATAAAGGCCGGGAAATTAAAGCCTGAATACAATTGATTCAAAAACTGCTTGTTCCCGGTTTTTACCGAATATTCAAGGTACTTGTCAATCAGTTCCAGAAATTCGGATTCTGTTACTCCACTTTCTTCTATCCCGAAGTGAATTGCTTCGCGCAGTTGGGCAGGGTTCCTGAATTGAATTACCGGGCTGTTAATATTGTTGTTTGAATCAAGATAATTTCTGATTTTCCCGAAGGATTGATTTAAAATATTTAAGTCGTTCATAATGCTGATCTTAAGCTGATACGAATTGATTGAGTTGTTTTTCCATATTTTTCAATACAGAAGAGAGTTTGTTTCTTTTGTAGAAGGGTTTTACCAGCCCGAAGTAATCGTCGAGTAAACCAGCTTCTATTTTCGGTAATGCGGCTTCTGCCAGGACTAAATCAGCACTCATGTTTAAAAAGGCAATGCCCATGGTCGTAAAAATTTTTTCATGTTCGGGGGCGAATATCTTTGCATTTTCCAAAATATTGGCCCGACGGGAATTGGAGCCATAGATATGCAGTGTAGATAGATTATGATTACCGGCATTGCCCATCAGATGTGTAAGATCACCACAAACTGATGCTATCTGACCTTCACCGTATGTATCCTTTTTCACTGAAGTCAGCCTGTTGTTTTCAACAGTATATAAACGATGGGCCGCATCGCCAAAGAAATAAACACAACCCCACTCTGCATACCCATGATTATGGATAGCTGTGAAATCGCCGGGCTTCCATGACATAAGTAAAATCTTAAAATTGCCGTTATCGAAAATCAGCTTCCTGCCGTAACTCATACTGTCAGGGTGGTTGAAAGTATAAAATGGCTCAAAATCCCGAGGATAAAACCTGGTTTGCTGCATGATGCCCAGGACCTGTTGATTGTGATTCTCTTTGCATCCTGACAGATCACTGATCAGACTTTGAAGGCTTTTAGGAAAAACTGAATTCATGATGATTGGTATTTAATTGTATTTTAAGGAATTATAACTTCAATGACAGGGTTGTTATCAGAAATTGAAGTGGCATGCAGTTCAACACTTGAGATTTTCGGCACCCAGAAAGATACTGCATCGATCCGGGTAAAAATCCGCTCAACTTCAACTTCTTCCTTTTCTGATCTGGTAAATACAGCAAATCTTCCTTTGCTGTTCTTTTTCAGTTCAGAATCGCGTTTATTGTAGCTTGCAAACCGGAAAACGGCACTTTGGTCACTTAAGGAAAGGAATTTGAGTCCGTAGGCACATTTCTGCTGAATCCAGATTAGCGGTTCAATAGTGATACCTGAAGATTTTTTAATCCATTGCACAGCTATCGGATTTCGGGTATCGAGTTTGTTTTTTCCAGGGTATTGACCAGGTAGAATATTTCATTGACTTCCTTGCTGCGGGCAATCCTGAAAAGGATGACTTCAGATAAAGGCATAGAAGGTTCCCAAATATTCTTCATCGCTTAGTAGATATAACCTTTCGTTTCTTCGGCATCAGACTCAACGCCCAAAGCAAGAATTATACGGTTTACAAAATTAAAGTAGGCAACCACCAGGGTCGCATCCAGGACGGCCTGATCACTTAAGCCATTTTTCCTGAGCAATTGAGTGAAATCAAGCGTCCTGGAACTCTCCGGATAATTGGTGAGTTCTGATGCAAAACTGCAGAGTATTTGTTCTCTGGGGGTCAATGTAACTTTTGTAAAGTCATTCCTGAGCTTGTTTATTTTCTTTTCATTTTTCCAATAATGATTCAGGGCTTCCGCATGGTGTGTCTGGCAGTATTCACAACCATTTGCTGCGGAAACAACCACAGCCATCATTTCCCTTTCGGACCTTGAAAGTTCAGATTTCGAAAACATGATCTCAAGGTAAAGCTCAATATGTTTTACAATGCTCTCAGGGCGGAGGCTTTGTATTGTATGAACATCAGCCAGTTTACCACGGCTGGCAATCAGGTTGTCATAAATTTCTCTCAAACGGCCTGTCGACTCTTTATACCGTATAACTTCTATCTTGCTCATTTTCCAAAAATTCAAAGAAGATTTCAAAAATTGTAAACATATTCCGTTGTAATTGCAAACTGACTTAATCCATCGGGGCGCGATTCCCGGGAAATTACCGGCGCACCGGTTGAAATTTCCAGAAAGCCTGACTTTGAGAAGTTATACCGAAGAATAGCATTCAGGTTCAAAGTAAGTCCGGAAGATCCGTGAATCATTTGACTCTGTCCATCATCTCCGGTAAAGCTGTCATTCCCTAAATGCAAAATAGGCAAAATGCTGTATAATAGCATTATACGACCATTGTTGAGTTTATGGGAATTTGAGATTCGCAATACAAGATCTCCCTGCCGTTGAAAATTATGGGTGGATTGATATTTTTGTTCAGGTGCATTTGCTTCGGAATCAGTTGCTAAAAAAGTATTGTCATTCTGTTTTACCGGTTGCTGCCATGCAACTGCAAGGGTAATTGGTGTAAATATATAACTCCCGGCAAATATCAGGTCATACGTCCCCAGACTGGTTTGATAAGCCATAGGCAAATTAAAACCGCCCTTTTCGGATTTTGCGTAACTGAAAGGAAATTTCATACCTGCAGTCAGGGTCATTCTTTTTAAGATATTCTGATTTATTGTGAATATAGCATCAGATAATCCTATTGTAGCAGCCAATTCTCCGGATCGCATACCAGCACTGATTTTAATCGCAACTGAAGTTTTTTTTCCCAGATACCGGGAATACTCAGTAAACAGTGTGAGAACTGAAACATTATACTGAGCTATACCGTAAGAAATTCCCGATTTTAGCTGCTGGCGGTTATTTGATATTGTATCACTTTCTGCATCAGGTTTTACATGGCTTATAGAGCATGCCCCTGCATCACTGCAGCCCTGTCCGGTGACAGTTTTTAAAGTGATTAACAACAAAACCGGGGTGATCAATACAATTGCAGGTTTCATTTTGATAATTCGATTTCTTTAATTAAGGTTACTTAACGCTGTAGTAATATCTTTTACGCTTGATCTTTTCTTATAATCAGGGTCAAATTGCCGCCAGATGATTTCTCTATCACTGTTTATGATAAAAGTAGCTGGAATCGGAAGCCGTTGACTATCATCAGAATGAGCATTCTTAAGGTTTGCGCCAAGCATCACGTTGTACATTACTTTTGTTGAGTTGTCAGGGCTATAAGTTACATCAAACCGATTTGCAATTGCATAACCTTCATCATAAAGCAGTGTAAAAGATACGTGAGTCTTTTCAACTGTTTTAGCAAGGTATTCGGATTTCTCAGGAGAAATTGCAATAATGGTGGCTCCGTGCTCAAATATTTCCTGCAGACTATCCTGAACCTGACCGAGATGCCTGTTACAAACGGGGCACCATTGACCCCGGTAAAAGATAACGACAACCGGTCCCAGTTTCAGCGCCTCGCTCAAAATGAAAGGTTCTCCCTTCTGATTTACGGCCGAAAAGTCGGCAACCCGTTCACCCACTGCAAGCCCTTTTGCTTCTTTAACCGTTTTGTATCCGTTTTGCGACATAATGTTTGTTGATAGAATCATTAACAACAGGATGAGAAATCCCCTGCTGTTTTTAATGATTGGCTTAATTGCTTTATTCATTTTTTAAACTTTTTGCAAGGTCAAGGAACTTTCCTGGATTATGGTAGCCGGATGTTTGCATAGCCAGACTTCCGTCAGGATTTAAAAAAACAAAGGTTGGATAGCCCCTGACTCCGTATTTTCGTGCAAGATGAATACCTTCTCCTTTTTCAGCATCCAACGATACATTGATAAAGGTTGAATTATAGTAATCTGCTACTCCTGGATCGGTATAAACATTGGATTTCATTCGCCTGCAGTAACCACACCAACTGGTTGAGAGATCGAGAAATACGGGTTTATTTTGTTGTTGTGCCATTTGAAGAGCTTCATTCCATGTGCCAGTAAGAAAATTGATTTTCAATTCATCTGATACAGGAACCGGATAGCCTGGATTAACTGCTGTTGCAATTGCAAATGCAATAATACTTATAGTCAGAATCCCAGTCGTTTTCATGGCTATTGGTATTTTTCAGGTTGATATTCAGCATGAACGGTAATTTCAACCGTTTTTGCAATGTTGCTTGAAGGTTTACCTTTTACGAAAGTGATTCCATAATCGGCCAGTGTAACATTAAACTTGCTCTGCACTTCGGCCTGATTTCCTTTTATAACAATGGTTCCAGCTTCATTCACCGGTTTTGTTACTCCTTTTATGGTCAACGCTCCCTCAATATTGGCTTTGTAAGTTCCATCTTTTGCAAAATTAATTTCAGACAGGTTGGCTATTTTGCCTTTCAGTTTAGCTTTGGGGAATGCTTTGGTATCCAGAAATTTATCACTGTTAAAGTGCTGTTGCATCAATCCTTTTTCAAATTCAAAGCCTTGCATGGGGACTGAAAACACAACTTCTCCGGTGCTTGAATTGATGGTTCCGATTGAAGTGTTGTTGTTGGCCTTAATGTCCTCAACAGCAGTATGGGAGTAAAACCCGATTTGCGTTTTGGTGCTTACAAACTTAGTCGATGTCTGGCTTTGTGCTTTTAATGATATCAGCAACACCAGGCTACTTATAAAAATGCTTACTTTTTTCATGTTTCCAAAGATTTGTGATTTGTTAATTGAATATTTATTTAATATTCAAAATGTTGCTTTTTTCGACTATGACATTCTCATACATTTCGAGGTCTTCATCGTACGATGCGCCTGAGCGGATTACCCCTTTAATGGTAGCAGTTTGTCCTATGCTTAGTGTTTTGGCTCTCTGATTGGTTTCTTCTGTGAATGAGCAGTTAACACCAGCTTGGTCATTCTCATTTTTCAAAAGCACGACTGCCAGTCCATTGAAATCCTCACTGATTTTACTGACTGTTCCGGTAATTTCCAGAATTTTTGAATCACCATCGTCAGAGAGATATTTTTCATTGGCAGCAGAATTGTTTTCAAGATATTCCTTAACAATTTGTGTACTGGTAACAGTATAGTCTGTTTTTGCAGACTGTATGTCGCGATGGGGTTTGTTGAGCATATAATAGACCACACCACTACCCGTGAGCAAGCCAACCACCAATAGTATTGCCCCGATTTTCAGGATTTTTTTCTTTTTTGTTGTCATGGTTTGGTATTTAGACGGTGACTAATTGAGATCCTTCGACAAAGAGGTTTCTCAGACTTGGATGATTTTTGTATTCGTCGAGCTATGGCAAACCTGCTTTTTCAACTTCATTTTTTACGCCGAAGGCTTTCGCGCAATAGGCGCAAACTCCGGTAATTTTACTTTTTAATTCTGAATACATTGAATGAATCATGTGATCTTCCTTTCCCATTTCGCCAATCCATTTGGTTCTGGCTCCTTCAAATATGATTTTAAGTTCATCGCCATTTTCCAGGGCTTCATTTGCCAGTACGAATGCGTTTGAAACTTCCCTCATAGCCTCCATTGTATTTGTGTCTGCGAATACAACGATTGCAATTTTTGTCATGATTTTAAATTTTTATTTTGAATTAGATTTGGTTTCAAAGAAACAGTCGGGAAAATTTTGAAACCTGACAAAATGTGAACGATTTTTTCGAAATATTTATTATAACAATTTGCATCAATATTTTACATCATGGTTTCTTCAAAAATATTTTGGAGTTCACGCTTATCAATCGGCCCGGTCTGCGAAAAAATTATGTGTCCATTGAGATACAAAACCAGGTAAGGAACACTCAGAATGCCCAGCTCTTTCATTAGTTTCCTGCTCGCATCCACATTTATTTTGACTATGACAATTTTGTCTTTGTATTCGGTCTTTAGGCTGTCAATCATTGGCATCATCTTTCTGCATGGCGCACACCAGGGTGCATAGAAATCCACAAAGATCAACTCACCGGAATTGATTAATGCGGTAAATTCGTTCGGCTCTATTTTATTTTCAGTATCAGGTATGGCGCCGGGTTCAATTGAAACAGGGAGGTTTAACAGGTTCCATTCCATAATGCCGTGTTCCAGATTATAGACTTTCAGGTATCCGTTTTCTGCTAGTATCTCTGCTGCTCTTTTACTTCTGTAACCTGTGTTGCAATACAAATAAATAGGTTGGTTTTTGGAAAGGAGTAATAATTTTTGCCTGAAATCCAGCGCATAAAAGTTTAATTGTCCGGCTTCGTTAATATGTCCGTTTTTAAACTCGCCAATGGTTCTCACATCAAGCAATGTGCCTGCCGAATCAGCGATAAGTTTTTCAAACTTTGTCGACGAAACCTGCTTTATAGCAGGGCTTTGTCCACAGGCAGTTGAAAAGAATAAACCGGGGAAGACAAATGATACTAGCCACTTTATTGTTAATAGGATAGCAAAGCCCTTTTGTCTTGTAGTTTTAAATATTTCTTCGCAATATATCTGTTTCATGGTTTAGAACTTTACGATCTTATAATAGTCGTAAAGGTTCTGATTCCTGACAGATTTTTAATAGTAATACACCCAGGGAATAAGTTAAAGTCTTATAAACTCTTTTGTTTGTTGGAGTTTGCCAAAACAGAGGAGTATAGGGAAACGCAAAATGGAACAAGGAACGTTAAAAGAATCCGGTTCATATGAATATCCCAGTCTGTTGAAATCTGAAACAATTGAGGATTATTAATCAGGTTTAGAATAATACCTACAAAAAAAGCTACTTTGAGAGCTCTTATCAAGCTGGTCTTTTCTACTACTAGCTTCAAATATTCCGTATAATTAGTTTTCATAAGTGCCTTTAATCCTGCTTGTAATAATTCGTTTAAGCGCCACAATATCAGTTAATTGGGCTTTGGTCTTTTCTATTTCGGAAATTCCTTTTTCAATCCGCAAACTCTGTTTTTCATATTTCGTGCAAGCGTCACACATCAATTTGTGTACTTCAAGCTGTATATTTTCTTTAAATGAAAGTTTAAAATGTAATCCCTTCTCAATCATTTCAGTCGCCTTAAAGCAGGAAAGGAACATTATATTTAGTAATCTTTTCATTTTGATGTATTATTAAACCATTTATTCTCAACGCAATCTCTTAATTGCAATTTTGCACGATGGACGATCTGCCAGAAATTGGTCGTAGTCGTTCCCAATTCCTGACAAATTTCTTCACCACTTTTTTCACTCAGGTATTTTAGCTTCACACAGGTGTTCCATTTCGCGGGTAATGCATCAAGGCATTTTTGTAAAATCTGCTGAAACTCTTCATCGTCAAGCAAATGATTGTCTTCATCATGCCAGTCTTTGGGCCTTTTATTCTGTTGCCAGCCTCCGTCTTCTTCGAAAAAGACAGAAATTGAATTGTTTTCAACAGGTATCGGTTTATTTACATTCTTTCGGTAATAGTCAATTATTTTATGATTTAATATTGAAAACAACCAGGTCTTCGCCGAACTATCCCCTTGGAAGTTGTTCATCTTTTCAGCAGCAGCCAGGAATGTTTCCTGCACCATATCTTCCGCAGTTTCAACCGATGAAGTTTTATAGTAAGCCCAGTTGTATAGTTCGTTGGTGTATTCATTTACCCAGCCTTTTAAGTTTTCATTATCCATAATCAGGATTCTAAATTTATTGCTGTGCCTCTCGGTTAGGTTGAATTAATTTGAACGGTTGATTGTTCTATCGGGCTGTCTTCATCATTGAAGGTAAAAGCTGATCTGCCGATGTGCTGCTTATTGAAATTTATATCAAACCTGCATTATGAAAAACATCGGCAAAATCAGTGTGTTTGCATTACTGAATTGTCAATCCTTATAATTCTCAATAATCCGGTTAAAGCTTAATAAATCTGCAAGTCGCAGCGCCTTCAGGTGAAATAATCCTCAATAGGTAAAAGCCTTTTTCAAATGAACTGGTATCAATCATGGCCGGATCCCTGTTTTCGCTGGAAGGAATTTCTATTTTGAGAATAAGTTTTCCGCTTACCGAATAAACTTCTGCTTCAACTGATGTGCCGACTAGTAAACCCGGATTTAACCAGAGTTGTTCACTCACCGGATTGGGATATATTAACCCTGACAGATTCTCATGCAGGTTCGTTCCTGTTGTTCCTTCAGGTTCCCAGCGGATGGTCCAGCCATTTGAAGTTACCTCTTTGTTGGTCATAAAGACCAGGTATGCTTTACCGCTTTGAATGATAATAGGCACAGGTACGGTATCACCAGATAAGGTTGCAATCAGTTGCTGGTTTCCGAGGTCATAAATCCGTAAAAGATCGAATTGAGGTTCGGTGCTGAACGATTCAAAGGTTAATTTCAGAGGCACAAGGTTTTCCGGAATTATTTTCCATTTGCAGATGGCGTTGTTGTTGTATTTTTTATCACCGCTACCATCGTCAGATATTCCGGAGGAATCGGTGTAGGTGGTTGTCCCCGAACAATAAACCGGCAAAACACTTTTAAAGGATACAAGGAAACCACCGGCATTTTCTGTACCATCGGTGGTAAACCTTACCAGAAAGACATCAGACGGAATATTAATGGTTGCCGGCGGATTTGTTCCGGTAATCTCTGCAATCAAGGTGGCAGTGGTATCAGCGCCCTGATAAATCCTGATCCTGTCATTTAATCCGAGATCAAACAGCGGGAAATCCAGGTTTATTGAAGTGATTGAATCAAAATCGGGTTCATTGGGCTGAATTAGCCAGTAGCAATCGGAATTGCTTATGTAGTCAACCATATTGCTGCCATCGCTGAAAGTTCCGGCAATGGTGGTAAGCGTATCGGGCCCGTTACAGTATTCAGGATAACTATAGGTAAGGGTATCTGGGTAGATGTCTTTAATTACTTCCTGTGCAAAGTTGAAATTATTTCCTCCCGGGGTGAGTGCCGAGAGCAGAAAATAGCCATCATAAGAGTTGCTCCAACCCCAGTTGAAGTGGTAAAAATTATCAGGGGCATAGCCATCGCATACAAAAGCATGGCCGCTGGTTGATCCCACCCCTTCCCAGCCCGCGTAATACAGAGGCTTGCGGGCGTCGAGGTTGGCAACCAGAATGCTGTCCCAGTTCATGGTGGTGGTGTCGCGGAATATATATTGGGTTTGCGGGCCAAATTTGAAATAGTTGCGCATGGAGTTGGCGGCGCTGTGGTTCCACATACCGGAACCATTGGGCCCGTAGTCCATATCGAAAGATATGCCCAGGTGATTCAGCAACAATGCGATTTGAGAATTCGACCCATTGAGCGAGGTTTCCATGCCGTTCCAGTTATAGGTTGTTTCACCGAAATTGGCGTATTGTTCACCGTAAACGGGATGGGTATAGCTGTATTCTCCGGTTCCCTGATTGGGCCAGCGATGGTAAAACATCAGTTGTCCGACAGCAGTGGCCACACAACCAGCCCAACAGTGCCCTCCCGGGCCACCCGGATCGGCCGGACATTGGGCATTGTAATAATTGCCCTGATCCCAGGTGGAGCGAAGCAAAGGCTCAACAAGGCGACTGCTTTTCGGAGCTAAGTTCCAACTGTTGTTATCACTCCATCTGTTCCGGGCAGCCAGAATTTCGGGTTCAGCCTGTTTTTTTTCATCAGCATAAGCCAATTGTCTGCCAAAATAACGAACCCACGCTTTGAAGTTTTCCGGTTCATTCGTGCCGGTATATTCTCCTTTCAGGCTATAGCCCAACACCGGGAAGGTGAACCGTGATGCGGAAACCAGCGCAAAACCTTCAGGCGAGAAATTCACAGCATACAACACCAGATTCCCCTCTGCATATATTTCTTGTTGATTCAGGACACTGATTCCAATGGTTGTTTCCGATTGATGGATGATGGTCCGTTCATTGAAAAAGCTCAATGCAAGCGTGCCGGCTTCTGAACGACTGACTTGCTGAGCATGACCAGTCATAATTGCGCCCAAAAACATGAGTATTGATATTAATCTCTTCATCGTGATTGAGTTTTATTTCAGGGAATTCGTGTTTTGCCTGATTTCAAAAATAATATAAATCTTTCATTTTTGAGGAAAAATCGAGAGGCTCTCCGGCTAAAGCAATTGTTACCTTTGTCAAAAATTAAGTCGATGATTATAGACCTGAGAAGCGATACCGTTACACGTCCGTCACCTGCCATGCTTGAAGCCATGTTTTCAGCACGCATCGGAGATGATGTATTTGGTGAGGACCCCACCGTAAACGCACTTGAAGTGAAAACCGCAGCCCTGTTTGGGAAGGAAGCCGGCTTGTTTTGTCCATCGGGAACCATGACCAACCAGATTGCAGCCAAAGTACACACGCAGCCGGGCGAAGAAGTAATTCTGCACAAACTTTCTCACCTTTATTATTACGAAGGTGGCGGGTTGATGAGCAACTCCGGGCTTTCTGTCTGCCTGTTGGAAGGTGACAGGGGGATGATTTCTGCCGGGGATGTTTTGGATCACATCAATCCCGATGATCTCCACCGCCCGCGGACTGCTGTGGTTGAAGTGGAAAACACCATGAACAAAGGGGGAGGGGCAGTTTATGACAACCGTGAACTTGCTGAAATAGGAAAGGTTTGCCGTGAGAATGGCCTTAAATATCACCTGGATGGTGCACGGATTTTCAATGCGATGGCCGTCACCGGTGAATCACCGGCCGAATGCGGGGCGATGTTCGATAGCATCTCTGTGTGTTTTTCAAAAGGACTTGGGGCACCGGTTGGCTCGGTTTTATTGGGCGATACGGAGTTCATCCGCAAAGCCAGAAGGGTTAGAAAAGTATTTGGCGGTGGCATGCGGCAGGCCGGCTTTCTGGCAGCAGCGGGCATTTATGCTTTGGATCATCATGTTGAGAGATTGAAGGAAGACCATCGGAGGGCAAAGGATTTGGGTGATGTCCTTTCGGAAATGAATTGGGTTGAAAGTGTCTTGCCCGTTGAAACAAACATATTGATATTCAGGGTAAAACCACCCTTAACTGCCGGTGAAACTGCCTTAAAACTGGAAGCATCCGGATTAAAAGCCATCGCGTTTGACAGGCAATCTATTCGTTTTGTGACGCATCTGGATTTTACGGAGGCAATGCTGGAAAGGGCCGGAGAGATTTTGAGGAAGGCTTTTTGATTTTGAATTAAGGAAACGAGGTCAGATAAAATTTCCCATGGATAAATTCAGGAACAAATACCGAATCCCGTCAGCCCGCGCCCAATGGTGGGATTATGGGTGGGATGCCGCATATTTTATTACCATTTGTACAAAAGACAGGAAATATTATTTCGGCGATGTGATCCAGGGTATAATGGAATTATCGGAAACAGGAATGATTGCCAATAATCACTGGCTTGAAATACCAGAACATTTCCCATTTATTCAATTGGATGCACATATCATAATGCCTAACCATATTCATGGTATTTTGATTATCAAACAATCTGCAAATTCAAATGAAAGTACAGACGCCCAAGTTGGGCGTCTCTCCAAATTCGAATCCGAATCCAAATCCGAATTCGAATCCGAATCCAAATTCGAATCCGAATCCAAATCCGAATCCAAATCCGAATCCGAATCCAAATCCGAATCCGAATCCGAATCCGAATCCCAATCCGAATCCAAATCCGAATCAAAATTCGAATCCGAATCCGAATCCGAATCCGAATTATCCGAAATATTCGAATTTTCCGAATTATCCGAATCCCGCAAAAAATCAGGGGGCAATAACCCCCAATGGCATTCCGGCACGATTGGCGTAATCATTAATCAATACAAACGAATATGCACGATAAATGCCAGGAAAACAGACCCTAATTTCGGCTGGCAATCCCGATTTCATGACCATATCATCCGCGATGATGCCGAATATCAGCGTATTGCCAATTATATCAAAAACAATCCGGCAAAATGGAAGGGTGACCGATTCCATCAATAGATCTATTAATGATGATGTTAATTGAATGATTATCAGTAATATGATTAAAATTTCAATTACCCGATACCTCCCCAATTCCTAAATTTAATTTCAAGGCCAAAATACTATCCAACTTCATTATACCGTTAAACATGTGGAGACCTTTGGTGTTTATACCATCAACCAATACAATTAATGCTCAACATGAAACCGATACTCAGGTTTGTCTTTCTATCGCTGATAACGCTGGTATTCCCTTTAGCCGGGAAATCACAGCCTCATACCCTGCTTCTGGATTTCTCAGGCTATCAGCAGGATAACCAGTTGGTTTTGCGATGGACTTTCCGCAGCGGAAGTCTTTGCGAAGGAACACGGATTGAGCGCTCGGCTGATGGGCTAGCATTCAATCTGGTAGGTGAAATTCCAGGCGTTTGTGGAAGTCCCGGATCGGCAATTACCTATACCTATATTGATAGTTTTCCACAAGTCAACTCGGTTAACCATTACCGGCTTGAATTGGGGAATTTCGGTTATACCACCACGATTTCTGTTGAATTTCTAAAGGCTGGCAGCAATGGTTTTGTCGTAATGTCAGGCAATTCAGGGCAAACGGATATTTTGTTTCAGAATCCGTCCGGACAAAAGACGACCGCGATTATCTATAGCAGTTCTGGCAAACGGGTCCTGGAGTTGGATGGATCTGGTCGCAGAATTGCACTGCCACCGGGTAAGCTAGTTGCAGGGATTTATCTTTTGTTGCTTAGTTTCAGTGACAATACTTCCATTTCAGGGAATTTTATTTTACCCTGATTTTTTTAACCCCTTGTTAAAAGTCAACATTTGTTGCTGGGTTGAGAATTAAGCACTCAACTTCTACTCCTGTTTATATATTTAAGTTTTATTTACCTTTAGCCCAATAATAACAAAACATTCTTAAATTTATCCCTTTCTGGCTCCAAAACCTTTTCTTTTTTACCGGATTTCTGAGATAAGTTGCTGGTTTTATTTTAATAATCACTTTATCCATTGTATTATGCCAAAGATTTTTGCTGTTTCCGGCTGGTTGATTTTGCTTTTTTCACTTTTAACAGGTCTTAACAATTTTGTTTCTGCGCAGGGAAAAAGTAATACCGAAGAATTAAGTGATTCCGTCTTTTCAGGGATAAAGTTTCGTAGCATAGGTCCTGCATTGATGTCGGGACGGATTGCCGATATTGCCATTCATCCTGAGAACCGGAGCATCTGGTACGTGGCTGTTGGGTCGGGCGGTGTGTGGAAAACCCTGAATGCCGGTACCACCTGGACTCCTGTTTTTGATAAGCAAATATCCTATTCAATTGGCTGCATCACCGTTGATCCGAACAACCCGCATACCATTTGGGTAGGAACCGGTGAGAATGTTGGAGGGCGGCATGTTGGTTTTGGTGACGGCATTTACAGGAGCAGGGACGGTGGGGCTTCGTGGGAAAACATGGGACTGAAGGAATCACGGCATATTTCTAAAATAATCATTCATCCGGCGAATTCCGATATTATCTGGGTGGCCGCGCAGGGTCCATTGTGGAACAAGGGTGGTGACCGCGGGCTTTTTAAGACAACCGACGGCGGTAAAACATGGAAGAAATCACTTGGTGACAACGAATGGACAGGTGCAACTGATGTTGTGATTGATCCGCGCAATCCAGATCGGTTATACGCAGCCACCTGGCAGCGCGGTCGCACCGTGGCTTCCTATATTGGAGGCGGTCCGGGGACAGCCATATACAGTTCGGCTGATGGCGGCGAAACCTGGGAAAAACTTACCAACGGTGTGCCAAACGGTAACCTGGGGAAAATAGGGTTGGCCATTTCGCCTCAGCAACCCGATGTTATTTATGCTGCCATTGAAACCGAGCGGCGACAGGGCGGGGTTTATCGCTCGGCCAATCGTGGTGCATCCTGGGAAAAAAAGTCTTCTGCCATTGCAGGAGCAACCGGGCCGCATTATTACCAGGAATTGTATGCTTCCCCCCATCAGTTCGACAGGATTTACCTGGTTGACTACCGGATTCAGATTTCAGACGATGGCGGAAAAAACTTTCGCAAAATGAAGGAACAGCATAAGCACTCCGACAATCATGCCATTGCATTCAGGAAAGACGATCCAGACTATTTATTAATTGGCACCGATGGTGGAATTTACGAAAGTTTCGACCTGGCTAAAAACTGGCGGTTTATTGCGAATCTGCCGGTTACGCAATTCTATAAAATAGCACTGGACGATGCAACGCCATTTTATAATATTTATGGAGGAACACAGGACAATAATACACAGGGTGGCCCATCGCGCACAGATAATGTTCACGGAATCAGCAATGCCGACTGGTTTATTACTTTGTTTGGCGACGGACACCAGCCTGCCACCGAGCCCGGGAATCCAGCGATTGTTTATTCTCAGTGGCAGCAAGGTGGATTGACCCGTATCGACCGGACTTCCGGCGAAATTATTGATATACAGCCTCAACCGGCAAAGGGTGAGAATTATGAACGTTTTAACTGGGATGCACCCATTCTGGTGAGTCCGCACGCTCCAACCCGCCTCTATTTTGCTTCACAGCGTCTGTGGAAATCGGAAAACCGGGGCGATAGTTGGACTGCCGTTTCAGGTGACCTGACCCGCAACCAGGATCGTATGCTTATGCCGGTAATGGATAAAACATGGAGTTGGGATGCTCCCTGGGACTTTTTTGCCATGTCGAACTTCAATTCCATTACTTCCCTGGCTGAGTCACCGCTGAAGGAAGGCATTATTTATGCCGGTACCGATGATGGCCTGATTCAGGTAACAGGAAATGGTGGTAAAGACTGGCGAAAAACTGAAATAGCAACCCTTCCCGGAGTTCCGGCCGGGGCATTTATCAATGATATCAAGGCTGATCTTTTTGATCCCAATACTGCATATATTGCCCTCGACAATCATAAACAAGGTGATTTCAATCCTTATTTATTCAAAAGTACTGATCTTGGTAACACCTGGGTATCCATCAAGGGGAATTTGCCAGCGCGTACTATTGTCTGGCGGTTGGTTCAGGATCATATAAACAGTAACCTGATGTTTGTGGGTACTGAAATCGGGATTTATTTCACCATTGATGGCGGAAATATCTGGACAAAGCTCAGTGGTGGTCTTCCGCCAATATCCTTCCGCGACCTGGTCATTCAGAAAAGAGAAAACGATCTGGTAGCGGCTTCGTTCGGGCGTGGAATATATATCCTGGATGATTACAGCCTGCTGCGGCAGATTTCCCCGGAACAGTTAAAGAAGGAAGCAACACTTTTCCCGGCCCGAAAAGCACTTTGGTATATTCAACGACCTGTGCTGGATTTTAGTGGTGAAAAAGGTTATCAGGGTGCAAATTATTTTATGGCACCCAATCCTCCTTTTGGGGCCGTTTTTGATTATTATCTGGCCGATGGATATGAAACCCTGAAAGAAAAACGTCAAAAGTTGGAGAAGGAACTATCAAAGAAGAAGGAAAAAGTTTCTTTCCCCGGCTGGGAAAAAGTTGAAGCAGAACAGCAGCAGGCAAAGCCCAAAATCTGGCTTACCATAAAAGAAAAGGAAGGCAAGGTTATTCGCCGTCTTGAAGGGCCTGTTTCCGGAGGATTTCACCGTGTAGCCTGGGATTTGCGCTTACCATATACAAAGTCAGTTCGCATCAGCGATAAGCCTGCCGGTGGAGACGATGAAGAAAGGGCACCTTCCGGCTTATTGGCTTCGCCCGGTTTATATTCTGTTTCTTTATCAAAGGAAACCGATGGGGTTGTTTCTGCTTTGTCCGGCGAAATTCAATTTAAAGTGGTTAAACTGCGGAAGGGCGCATTAACAGGGGTCGAGCCCGAATCTGCCGGGGCATTTAGTGAGGAGATCAGTGAATTTGGCCGCGAAATCTCTATGCTGGACATTACTATTGAGAATGCCATAAAGAAATTGACTACAATAAAGAAATCGATGGTTCAGGTGCCAGGAATGCCGGGCGAACTGGATTCCCGCTTATCGCAACTCAGCCTTGAAATGCTCGGAATTAATGAGAAATTAAATGGGAAGGCAGCCAAATCGGAAATCGGCGAAAAAGATAACCCAACAATAAACGACTATTACTATAAGGCCATGTCGGGAATAAGGTATTCAACTTATGGGCCGACGGAAACACACAGGCAATGTCTGCAGATCGCAAAAGAAGAATATGCTGAATTAAAGCAACAAATTGACCAACTGCTTGGTATAAAGATTCCTGATTTTGAAAAAGACTATCTGCAGGCAGGTGGCCCGTGGGTAGAAGGAATGAAAGTGCCTTAACATTGGTCTGATTGGGCTGGTCTGACAAGGTACTGGATGAACCAAGGTAAGAACCCTGACAATTCAGTCGAAAATCTACTGTGAGATTTGAAGATCAAAGTTTCTCCGGATATCCCGTTTCGAAACGTTTGCTCAGGTAATCGCACCCATGACTAAACATCGGATTGAAATTGTCAGTTTCCGTCATTCTGAGCATCAATTTGCTGCTGGTGCAGAATTTCGGCAGCAATGAAACTACCTCAAGGGTGACATCGTCAACCGTTTCGAAAGGCTCGTAACCAAACCGGTTAAGCAGGGTGTCAAGCTGTTTCCATGAAACTACCTCAACCGGCGATTGCATTCTGCGGTCAATTTTCTGAATTACCCGCTGGGTATTGGTATAAGTTCCCCCGGTTTCGAATGCCATTGTGGCTGGCAACACCAGGTCGGCCATTGCTGCCGTATCGGTCATAAAATAATCCTGAACAACGATGAAATTTTTGTCAGCGAACATCTTTTTCACATCTTCGTGATTGATCGCACATCCGATTGGGTCTTCGCCGAAAATAAACAGTTGCCTGAAACTGCCTTCGCGCATGCCATGCAAAGTACAGCCTTTTTCAGCAGGAAGTTCCTTAACACCCCAGTTAAACTCAAAGGTGCCGCGTTGAAAGGGGTCGTTCCAATCGGTAGCGCCGGGCCCAAGATGCGACATTATGCCCATATCATGCAGGCCATGTGCGTTGTTCTTTTCCTTTAGCAGCATCAGTCCGCTGCCTGCTTTACCGTGCTTCCCGGTAATGCATGCAAGATTGAATATTTCAGCACAGGTATGACCAGAAAGGGTTTCCTCAGAAAAAATTATGACTGCTCTTTTTTCAAGGTTATAATCAATTGCAAACTGAATAATTTTTTCAGGATTTTCAACGCCGGATGCTTCGACCAGTTCAGTCCACGATTCTTTCATTAATTGCTCCCGGTATTCACTGAAATTGTCGATCAGGTCTCTGATGAATGCTTCATTTTCAAGATTATTAGCCAACAGGTAATGATTCACGGCCTTTACAAAGTGATAATATGACTCTATGTATAAGGCATTGTCAGCAAACTGTTGATCAGGTTTGTTCCTTTCGGAAGTCAATAAATCAACTTTCAAACCATTTTTTGTCCGGTTTTCCCTGATAAACTCACCAACCATCGCATTGTTCTCCGAAATTCCTGCACCGATCAGAAAAGCCCGATTTACCTCAACCATCTCGGCAAATGGCAGGTTGGCGCGGGAAAGTTTTGTGTAGTTCGATCCTCTGCCCAGATAGTGAAAGCTGCCGATATTATTCGTTCTGACTCCGGCCCGTGCCAGTTTCTGAACAAGATACTGTTCCTCATTCGTGAGACGGGCACCGGCAAAAAACGCCTTTTCTTCCGGCTTACCCTCTTTCAGTTTTCCTTCGATCATCGAAAAAGCCTCTTCCCACGATACAGGCTCAAAGCCATTCTTCTTCCTTAGTAGTGGCTGTGTCAGGCGGTTCGGGTCATTCATAAAACGAAATCCCTGATTTCCGTATTGACAGCTGTACCCATCGGGATTGATCAAACCGGAAATTCCCTTTACCTGCGATACCAGCCCGTTATTTATATCGATTTCGAGCGTACACCCAACCGAACAGTAAGGGCAGATGGTTTTAAAACTTTGATTGGCAGTGGAGGTCGGGTAAAGAAGGTTTTTTTCTTCCATCGTTTATAATGGGTTTACAATAGGCTTTATTCTTCAATCAGTCTAATACATTAGCATCCAACCGGTAATTGGTATCACGGCAGGATTGATTTAGTCCGGTAAAATTAGTAATTCCAGGGAAATTAAGGGGTTTTGTGTTTTCCGGAAGTAATACGGGTCCCTGGCATATTGCTGCATCATTAGCAGTTGATCATGGTTCAGACAGTTTAATATGATTGTTTACGTCTGAAATTAGTTATGTTGTTTCCCTTTCCCCAGGTAGCCATCGATCGCCCAATGGGCCAGGTAAATCAAGGGCGTGAGAAGAATGGCCAATGAAACTTTGTAGGTATATTGCACCAGCCCCACTTGCAGCACCTGCTGCATGCTCCAGTTACCAAGCATGTAGAAGGCGATGAAGAGGATTATAAAACTGTCGATAAGCTGGGAAATGACAGTAGAACCGGTAGCCCTGAGCCAGAGCTTTTTATGGCCGGTAAGAAGTTTCAGGTAATGAAATGCGTATGCATCAATCAACTGGCTGACGAGAAAGGCCACCAGAGAGCCGACAATAATACCCATCCCGGCTCTGAAAATGCTGGTATAGGCATAGTTGATGTTAAAGGAATTTCCCGCAGGGTCTGTATTGTTAAGCCCCAGCCAGAAATCGGCAGGAGGAAGCCCAGTGCCGACCAGTACGATCATGAACGACCAGGCAATCATGCCTGCAGTGATAAAGCTGATTTTCCGAACGCCATTTCGCCCGAAATATTCGTTGATAAGATCGGAAACCAAAAACACAATTGGCCAGATAACCACACCAACACTCAGATTTAAATCAAGTTTCTGTCCACCAAAGAAAGGGATTTGTGCGGGCATCAAACCAAGCAATTTTTCGAGTGAGAATATTTTTACACCGGCAAATTCAGCCACCAGGGCATTGGTCAGAAAGATAGCTGATAAGATCAGGTAAAGCTGTTGCTTCCGGTTCATTTTGTTATCGCCGATCATTTTTTTTGAATCTGGATATACAATGCAAGCAACAAAAACAAAAGACAGGCTTTAAAGTTCAGCCCGAAGCATCAGCATGGTAAAAGAAACAGTTCTTCAGCTAAATGCAACGATCAGGGCGCCGGTAATATAGGCAATCACCCACCAGGCATAAGCATACCGCGAATATAAATGCAGTTTTTTACTGACCGGAGCAGGCCCTTTTCCGGTGAGCCAGAGTTTCCACAATAACACGGCATCAATCAGCATAACTGCAAGTGCTGAGTAACCGATCAATCCATGGATGGTCGCAAACGAATTGGCCGATCCGATTATCATACATATTGTGGCTGTTATGTCTAAAATAACACCTGCGGTCAGAAAACTTAATACAAAGGAATTGACCAGTTTTTTTCTTTGTTCAGTAATAATCGCGACTGAATATGCAATCAATGCAAGATTTACAATGGCTACGCCGGTAATCAGGACAGGGTTCATGGATTGGGTCGGTTTTATTTGGTAATGTACGCGGCAAAGAAACGTAATTTTTAAATATATCCGGTGCTGACTGTTTATAGTAATCTTCAAAGAAGCCGGCAACGTTTTGTTTTACATTGTTTTGGAAGTCCGGCAGGATATATAATTCTGACGAACCTGTTTTTAAAGGATGGGATTATATAAGCCACTTACAGAAAGCCCATTCTCATCGTACGGAGCTGTTTCAGGTTTAACAATAACCTTAAAGGCTTCAAGTCAACCGGACATTAAATAACTGATGTTTCGCACTAACATTTGCTTATTACATACCATTGATATCTAATGACTTGAGATTTGTCAAGGTTGATCAATCTGGCTTAACCCATTCCTCGGTCAAACCACTATTTTGTGTCTCTGTTTACCACAACCTATTGAAGTAATTTGTGAAGATTTTCATTCTTAGCCTATCTTCATCCCAAATATTTTACAACAGAGCCATTCTTTATTTTCTGTACTTTTTGCTTGATCAAAAAGTACCAAAAAATCAAGGCTTACTAAAAATGGCTAAAAACTGGCGAGCGATTTTGGTAGGAAGAAATGAGGTTGAACCGTTTCTCGCTCTACTTAAAACCGGTGTACACTAATTTTCTGACCTCTTCTTTATTTTGTCGGTTGCATTTCTTCTTCATTTGTTCGCTGCCAGTTTTCTTAACTCCATTTTTAGAAGGCCGATCCTTTGTGGTTTAGGAACAAAAATAAATTGGATAGAGTGTTAAATTGAAATACAGCTAGATAGAAATCCAACAATTTGCTATTAATTATCTTGTAAGCTGAAAACTCATCTGCGAAACATTAGTAAATAATAGTCAGTTTTATTTTTACCTCACGCATGTCTGCCAGACGCAGGCAGCAATCCCGATCCCGTACGTAAGGGGTCGAAATTATTTTCAATTATTTGGAAATAAACAAGCTTTTTTCTTAACCAAATGATTCTCTGGCTAATGAAAAAGGTTAATAAAGTATCATTTAAACACATTTCACGTGTAATCTGCACTTGATTTTTTCGAAAAAATAACTTATATTTACTGCTACCATAGACATGATTTGTTGCCCTGCAAATTTTCGATTTTTCAGGAAAGATGGTCGCCGTTCCTTTTTCAGGTGTCAGGTCGAAGGGGAAACAATTGTTTAAAACCAGTTTGCAGGATTTAAGTAACGGAATTTATATGTGTCAACTGACTTATGAAGGTGGAAGCAAGGGTATGATGCTTATTGTCAAACACTAAAGACAATTTAGTCTCATTCGGCTGTTCTTCTGGTATCATAGAAAGTTGATCCCACTTTTCTCCTCTTTCACAGCAAGGGGTAGCTTTTTGTGAGGAAGTATTGCTACAGCCATTTTTTTTATTGTTTATAACCTAACCCAACACACTATGAAACAATTACTTTTTCTATCCGCTTTGTTGCTGAATTTTATAAATTACCTGCCAGCGCAGAATGCAGGTGAGATCATTTTTTCCAAAGCAGCCATTAACCCTCAGCAACCCGGAACTTCTGAAACTGACTTCCAGGCGGGGGATGCCATTTATGGATTGGCCATTCTGCCACAGACCGTTCAGGAACTCTACAATGCCCAACCCGGTGCAAAACTGGATGTGGAAGTTTTTATTTTTGAAATAAAACCACCACTCTACAGCTATCAGCAACCTTCGGAAGAACAACTGACGTTCGTCAATATGAGGGTTACGGGCAATATTCTGAAAGATAAGCACCTGGTCATCGAAATTGCCCCCGACCCGGCTCAAACAGCCGCTTACAGCACCCCGGAAATAATTTTCAAGGAGTTTGGGAAAAAATATGACGGCCCTGTAAATTATGCTGAAAGCCTTTCCAAACTAAAAGCAGGCAAACATTCACTGAAAGTAGTTGTAAAGTGCAATTACAGCGATGCAGCAACCGGGAGTTTTACGATTTCAGGTGATGATTTCGGTGTGTACAGGAAGCTGTCGGAAGATCTGAATAATGTGGCACAAAATGCCGGAGCACAGAATGCAGTGATGCCTGCCGCAAAAAAAACCGATGCTGCCCTCGAAGCCCGCATGATTGCAGCGTTCAAAAATTCCAACGACTGGAAAAGTGGATTTTTTGATGCAACGGAAGTGCTGAGCATAGCCATTGTTGATCCCGACTGGTTTATCAGGCGCAACGAACTTACCGGAGCAATTCTCCATCGGTATATCAGGGCAGCCATAGCCGTGAAAACCACGGGAGGAAACTGTGCTTTTTACAAGGTCGTAACTTTTCAGGAAGATTATGTAAGTGGCAAGTTTCAACCGCTTAAATACGATGGGGCAGGAGATAAGGTAATGATGGATTGTGCCAATTTGAAGAAGTAGGTCCGGGGGACGTTCTCTCAGCTTTGAAAAAGATTAAGGACGAGCATTTGGTCCTTTGAAAAACCGGCCTCACTCTTTCCTCTACAAAATATTAGAATAAGATCAACAGCATCTGAAATGAGCTGCAGTCGCTCCAAATCGGATAATCCAAATTTATCCATAAATCAAAATTTTGTCATGGTTAACTGATTCCAAAGCGAATGATTTGACATAACCTTCATCAACCAGGTCAATGTTACGATTTAACAGATGTTCCAGGTTTTGTTTTACATCTGCATAATCGAGAAGGGTTCCTGTCGCCTTTTCAGAATAAGATACCATCAAATCAATATCGCTGTCAACCCGGTCTTCACCCCGGGCAAAAGAGCCAAATACCCATGCTTTTGATATCCTGCCATCATTGCTTAAAAAATCACAGATTAATTTAATGATGATACCACGGTTCTTCTTTTCTTTTCTGTTATAAACGACCTTTTCTTCAGCAACCTGCAAGGCTCTCATCGCAACCTCTTCATCTTTAAGTTGATAAAGAAGATTGTCGGAAAGCCAGGCGACCAATAATTCATCCTTGTCAGCGTTAAAAAATGTTGCCAGTTTAACAACAATTTCTCTTGAACTCTTCCGCTGTCCGCGTTCAATTTTACTCAGGATGGCCTGGTCTGTATCAAGGAAAGCAGCAACCGTTCTTAAGGGAAGTTTTTCCTTTTGTCTTAAATTTCGAATGATCCCGCCAAAACTTTTCATTTTGAATAATTTATTCTTGACAAATTTAGTCAAAATTCGATTTAAAAAATCACTGGTGTCAGGGAAAAGTATAAAGTAAAAAGCCTGCCCGACTGACCAGGTTCATCTTACTTTATAATGAGTTAGGTCGGTCACCAGGGTAGAAATCCGATTGAATGTATGAACATTCATTTCATTTGATCCGACATTTTACACTTGACATTGCAGTAAAGTCCAGGTCAAAAGGCATAAATAAATCCTAAATATATGCTACTTACTCTTGGTTGCTGTTTGTGCTGTATTTTGACTTATTTTTTTTCCCTGACAGGATTGCATACAAATTGATCAGAATTATTATTTTTATTCCTAATTTCCAACCCTTCGGAAACAATCCTGTCATTAAGTAACAAAATAAACCGGCCGGCAGCTTGAATCAACAGCACAACGACATACACTGGCAATTGGTTGAGGCCTGCAAAGCCGGTAACCGCAAGGCTTACAATGAGCTTTACACCTCATTTTCCAGGGCCATGTATAATATTTGTGTGCGCATGATGGGCAATGCCGAAGAAGCAAAAGATATGGTGCAGGAGGGTTTTGTGGAAGCATTCCGCCGACTCGATTCTTTCCGGTTTGAATCGACCTTCGGAGCCTGGCTCAAACGGATTATGGTAAACCGTTGCATCAATGAACTTGAAAAAAGGCGTATCGTCTGGGTAAGAGATGAAGTGCCCGATACACTGAATCTGGCGGATGAAGCCCACGGACCGGATGAAGAAGAACTTAGGTTAAGCATTGAAAGGGTTAAGTGGGCAATGGAGCTGTTACCTGAAGGCGCCAGAGTTATTTTTTCACTTTACCTGATCGAAGGTTACGATCACACCGAAATCGCAGAAATTTTAAAAATATCTGAATCAACATCAAAAACACAGTTTATGCGTGCCCGTCAACTGGTAAAGGAAAAGCTGATTGCCATGCCTGGATTTGTTGCCTGAGGAGAAAAGATATGAAGAAAGATAAACTGGAACAATTTGTTCGTGAAAATGCCGGAGGGTTCAACACCCTCGATCCCCCGGTCATGGCCTGGGATGTCATTGAAAGGGAGTTGCCGGTTGCACGTAAGTCAAACATCAGGAAACTGTGGCCTTACACCTGGAAAGTAGCGGCCGCTGTGCTGATTTTTGCCTCAGCCTGGATGCTGAATGATTATGTTGATCAGAACGGGAAAAGGCAAACAGCCGGTGAACGAAAAGAATCCACAGCGAACCCGGCATTGAATGAACTACAGGATGCCGAGGCTTACTACACCTCTCAGATCAGCAGTAAACAAACCGAACTGGCAGCTTTCGCAACTGAACATCCTGAAATTATGGAGGATCTGAAAAAGGAATTCATAGAAATGGATAAAAAGAAGGCAGCACTGAACAGCGATCTTGCAGAAAGCAATGCCGATGAGAAGGTGATTGAAGCCATCATCATGTCATACCGAATGAAACTTGAAATTCTTGACGATATACTGCTGGAATTGCGCAGGTCGGATGGTGACCGCACTGATGAAAGACCTGCTGATAAGGAACTTTAAAAACAATAAAACTTCTTCCAATTGACTGCGATCATGATAACAAAACATAAAATATTCTGCAATTATTTCCTGCCGGTGATGATGGTTTGTATGCCATTGATACTTTTGTCGCAGACCTATTCCGAAAAACGGGAAGAAAGTAAAACCTTTAAACTGAAGGCGGGCGCCCTGGTGCAGATATCCAACAAGTATGGTAATGTCAATGTGATAAACTGGGACAAGGATTCTGTTCGCTTCGAGGTGAGTGTAATGGTGCAGTCGAAACAACAGGTGAAGCCAGGTAAAGTACTCTCGTCCATCGACTGCGAAATGGTACCTACGGCCAGTGTGATCAGTGCCCGGACAGTATTTCAGGATAACAGTGCCACCTTCTGGAAGGATGTGGTTTCGTATGCCGGAAAAGTCATCAACACCAGCAACAACCTTCAGATTCACTACACGGTTTATATGCCGTCTGCCAACCCGGTGAAGATTGAAAATAAGTTTGGTAATATTTACATGGACAGCCAGAGGGGCAGGGCCGATATCACCCTTTCGAACGGCGATTTGCAGGCCAGGAATTTCAGCGGAAATCTGAAACTCAATCTTGAATTCGGATCAGCCAGCATTCAGGATGCCGATGAGGCACTGATTAATATCAATTATTCCGATCTGTTTGTTCAAAAAGTCAATAAACTGAACCTGGTAAGCCGGTCATCAACCCTCGATCTGGAAACAGCGGCTTCAATTGAAATGGAGTCGGTTCGCGACAAACTGACTGTAAAATCATGCACATCCGTAAGCGGGGAGGCTTCTTTTTCGCGAATCCGGATCAACGAGTTGGAAACAGTTTGTTCGCTCACCACGAAATATGGCGAGTTGAAAATCAATGGTATTTCGAAAAATTTTGTCAATATTTTCGTTAGGTCGGAATTTACCGATGTATTACTGGGTGTCAGTCCAATAGCATCTTATTCCCTCGACATGATATACGATGAAAAAACCATCCTCAATATTCCGCTTTCCATCGACAATCAGTTGAAAAAGGAGACCATCAATGCCAAATACAGCACCATCAAGGCCAACGGCACGATCGGGAAATCCGATGCATCGCAGATAACAGTCACGGCAAAAGCAGGGTCTGTGGCATTGATGATTAAATAGGTTCTCTTGCCGGAATCAGGTAGAATCTGTATTACCTGATCGTGTTTTATCAAGTTTTATAAGGTTGTAGTAAAACTCTTTGTCTTTGCCGATAACTCCGTGGCCGGCATAATAAAAGATAAACACATCCTGCGCTTTCGCGTTTTGCTGAACCTGCTTAAACGCTTCGAGAATATCGTTTTTGCTGGCATTGGCATCGGTAACGAAATAGGTTTTAGTGTTCGAGATTATGGTTTTTGCATCTTTTTCCAGTTCCTGTTTAAAAGCAGTTCCAATGCCTGAAATTCAAAAAAATCAATTGGATTATTACTTTTTGAGCTTAAAAACTGTTCTTGCATAACCATACAATGCTCCGTTAGCTGTATTCACTAAATCCTCTTCTCTTATAAATGTAAATTTGTTATTTGAACTTTCTTTGATGTCATAAATTATTTCAATATCAGTTAAACCAATATTAGGATTAGGGTAATATAATTTCATATAACTAATATCTGCTATTAAATACGAATTGCTAATGGTAGAATCTTTGTTGTTTATATTAATGGTTCTTGTCATAATACCCTTAGTATAACCGTGTCCTTCAGTTATTTTAGAAAAAGTAACAGTACCAGATGTAATAGGAGGATAACTATCCACGTAAACTATTGGATTTATATCTGAAATTTGAGTTCGTATTGAATCAATTTTCCACTCAGTTGAGTTGATATATTCGTGTAATTTTTCAACATCAGTTTTCGGATTTACTATATCATTGACTTTAGTACAACTGAAAAGCGTTGAGAGTAGAAGTATTAA
>JBBQIQ010000027.1:0-29836 GCA_038325075.1 Bacteroidales bacterium
TTCCATATCCATAAACAACAACATCAGATTCATCGGATACGGCATTTTACCATTAAAACCCCATTTTACAGTGGTAACACTGTCGTTAATAGCTTCTGTAGTCATGTAAGCATAATCCGTACTTTCAAAAGGCTCCATAAACCTGAGCTCATATTCGATTCTTTCTTCATCGGTAATCCTCGTTATTTCCTGCTCTCCTTTTCCAACTTCCTTCATTTCGCTGTCCCATGCTGAAACAAAACCTACTTTACCATCGGTACCCCGGAATCCCTTCTTCATGGCGGGATCCATTGTTGCCCATTTGCTGTAGTTGTCCTGATTCTTTAGAAATTTTACATATTCGAATACTTCCACTTTAGGCTTATTGACTGTGATTTCGCGTTCAACCGCATATTCCTTTTTAACGAACAACGCAATAATCAAAACAAGGGATACCAGGCCCAATATTCCAAACAGGATTACTTTAAGAATTCTCATTTTGATCTGCTTTTAGTGAATAAAAAGTTGATTAACCATGCACTAAAATTGTGAAACTGTTTTGATTTTTTGTTCTAATTTTAAAAAGCCTGTCCTTTAGGGCGGGTTTTAAATTAGTTATTTTAAATGGAGGTAAAATCCTGAAAAATTTATCATGAATTTGCAAATTTTCCAGATTTTGCATCGTTTCTTATTCCGTTTACAATGCCCTCCCTAAAGAACAGGCCTTTTCATGGAGTCCTGAATAAAATCAAAACAGTTTCTGAAAGTCGCCTTAAAACATATAAACAGAGATTACTTATCAGACCTTCCTATACCACTGGAGGCAACCTGATATCCGATACATACCAATATTCATTATGATGTACAAAACTGAGTAAACATTCGCCTGCAAATAATTGCTGACGGGCGCTTCCATCAGATACTCCTGTAAACGAGACATTTGCTTTCACCTTGGCCTGGTTATCGGCTATTTCTACCTGACTGATTTCAACCTCAGGTCTTGAAAAGGATGCGAATGATTCCCTGAAATCCTGAAGTTTTTGTTTGTCAGCAAAATCATCAGCAATATGATTGGTATAGTAGTCCTCTTCGATATATAACAAATCCGACAGAAAATCCAGGGTTGATTCACCGAGGCTATATTCCTCATTCGGATGAAAGTCCTCGTAAGTATAACATGACATCATCCCTTCAATATGTACATCATCCTTTTCTGTTTCAAAAAATTCTTCTATGATAAACCGGTATAAAACAGCAGGTTCAACCGGGCAAAGAGTGGTCATGCTAACATCCCGCTCATTGAGGAATGAAATCAGTTTATCCAATTCTTCCTCAATACGATCAGCAGGAATGGTATCCGGAGCTGGAAATTCAGGTCTTCCAAGGTAATCAAAGAGCTTTATTTTTTTACTGTTCTCATGTGCAGCTTCAAACTGTTCAATATGTTTGAGAAACTCATTTTCAATAGAAGGGTCCAGGACATTGGACCCCTCCGGTGTGCCGAAATATGCACCACGCTCAAGCATCATTTTCATTTTTATAAATTCATTTTCCTGTCTGAGGTCATCATTGTCCTCATTATCATTGTTTATTTCAGACATAAATATTTGATCTTTAGAGTTATGAAATTGAGTAAACCATTTAATACAAATACAAAGATAACTTCAAAAGTATCGTTTTTAAAAATAGTCCCAAAAAATTTAGTCAAAGTAAAACACACGGGGAGGCTATCTTTACTGCAAGTTTCATAAGAATTGCCGTAAAAGATGACCTGAGTGTTTCCTGAGCATGAATAAAACAGGTAATTGGGCTTTATTTAACCAGATTGAGGTTGAGGTTGTGCTTCGGCTTCGCTCAGCAACCAAGGTTGAGGCGATTAGCTGAGCCTGTCTGCCTGTTTGATTCAAAAGAAAGATTATTTAGCCAGTCAGACAGGGTTGAGGCGATGAGCTGAGCGCAGCCAAAGCTTTGAGGTTAAAATACTTTTCTGTCAGTAAATAAAAATCTTTGCTCTTGCATTTCCCCTGTCCGACCTTACATTCAAAACGTATATTCCCGGAATCAGGCCTGACATGTCAAACATTTCATCGATGGAAATGGTTTCTGCAAAGTCTTTAGAAAACACCGTCTGCCCTTTGATATTGCTGATGCTGATGGTCAGTGGGGAATTGTCGTCAAGTGAAGCATTAACCCTGAAACTACCGTTTCCCGGATTTGGAAAAACCTTTAATGAACCTTTTAGTTTCTGGTCATCAATAGCATTGGGCAAAGCCAGTTCGAACCAGTTAATGTTGAATTCGCCGGCGACAGCATAAAACCTGAGAATCTGATCGCCCTGCGGTAGGGTAATCGTTATCTGCACGTTGCGCCAGGTTTGCCAGCCACCTGTCGCGGTGAAATTAACTGTTCCAAGGTTCGTGAGTGAACCACCCGAACCTGCAAGGACATTCATTCTGCCTGTGGTTGACTCGGTGGCATAGCGTATGTTCAGCGTATATTCACCGGCATTGGGCACATAAATAAGATAGTCAAGATAATCGCCAGGATTGGCGAACCCGGTATTTTTTCCGCCACCGGTATCGGTGCAGTCTTCCAACTGAAAGCCATTGTTAAAGTTATAAGCTTCTGCCTGAATCAACCCCGGAATGTTAAATCTCGGCAACAGGTTATTCTTAACATCCTTATTGTTGAACGCCACCAGCAGGTCATTGCCTGTCTGCACGGAATTACCATTGTATGAAATTTTAACAATCTGTTGAAACCTCACCGATGGCTCCACAGTCAGTAAAAGCCTTTTTGAATTAGCAGAATCCGCCGTAATAGCACTCACATTCAAAGCCACACCTGCAGCCGTTACCTGAAAATCGCCCGGAATGGAGGTAAGATTGGTAATCTCTTTATTCAGTGTGATAGAAATGGTCCCGCCATCAATTGAAGTTCCCGCAGAAACAAACTGAAAAGGCACAGCACTTACCGGTATTGGATTCGTAAAACTTAGAAACCCAAAGTTTGAGCCGACCCGGTCGAAAACGATTCTTACTTTGTGTGTACCGGCCGGAAGAATAACCTGATTAATTGAAGAAGAACTCCATGTATGCCACCCGCCGGTAGAAGGCAATGTATGCGGCCCGCTGACATCAACACCATCTACCTGCAAATGAACAATTGAAGGCGTTCCGGCTGCGGCTGAACGCAATGAAACAGTGTAGGCGGCTGTAGTGTCAGCCTGTAAAGTATATTGCAACCATTCGCCTTCAGATATCCAGCCGACACTAAAGCCATTATTGCCGGGATTGGTATCCGTGCACTTCTCAATATCAACGCCATCGTTGCGATATGTCCAGCCCTGGTTCCAGTTTACAAAAACATTGGTATTTAAACGATAGTTCGCGGTATCGGCGTCCCAATAGGCAAAAGAGCAACGACCAAGATCATAATTTACAGCATGTACCGGTTCGCCCGGATGATAAATTCTGAATGGCAAAGTACTGGTAGAATGAGGCTGCCTGATCATTGCATCTATGACATCGCGTTGCACCGTGCAATTTTCTATTCTGTGATTTTCAGCAAATTCCATCACCGCGTCAAAAGCCTGTTGGGCGGTCATAGCCGGACTTCCTGTTTTCCAGTAACTTATCAGATCGTCATAATTTTCACCTGCAGTCACTTTCAACACATTGTTTATTCCATCCTTTTTAACCGGCCACCACGACCAGCCAATTTTGCTTGTTTCACACAAAGAAATCAGATCGGTAAACCATGAATTTGAATTTTCGCCGGATTCGCCCAACCAGATTGGAACATTAAAATTGTTGCGGATATTTTTCATCCAATCGATGGATGATGGCGTATTATAGTTCCAGTATTTATGGAAACTATAAACCATATTGTTGTCCCAGGGTGGTGTAAGTCCGGTGTAGTCGTTTGCAAACCAGTTGCCCTCAATAATAATTATATGATTTGTATCTACAGCCCTGATTGCTGTGGTGATCTGCTGGTAAAGCTGTTTGAGCAGGGTTCCGCCCGGCAGTTCCCAGTTGGGTTCGTTAATCAGATCATAACCGCCCATCCAGGGCTCTGAAGCGTACCGTTGGGCCAGCCTGCCCCACAATGCCACTGTTTTGCGCCGGTTTTCGGCACTTTCCCAGAGCGAAGGTTTGGTGTCATCATAGTCGGAAATATTGGCATCGTGCCCTTGTCCGCCCGGCGCGCCGTGTAAATCGAGGATCAGATACATTTGGTTGTCGGAACACCAGTCCAGGAGGCTGTCGATGCGAACAAAGCCATCCTCAAGCCAGGTATCCTCGCCGGCAACCGGCTCATCTTCAATGGGCAGCGTAAACCATTTATAATGCATGGCCACGCGTATGCTGTTGAACCCCCACACTTTCATCGAATCGACATCCGTGCGGGTAAAATGATTATCAAGCCATGCTTCGTAAAAGGTATCTGTATTTGCGTCACCAATGGTTTCCACCAGTAATTGTCTGAATTCATGCTGAGTACCGGCGAAATCAGCGGTTTTCATCATATAACCTTCCTGAAGCATCCAGTTACCGGTGCCGATTCCCCTGAGGATCACCTCGTTCCCATTTCCGTCATAAATCAGTTTTCCACTGGCATGTAAAAATCCCTGGGCCATGCCAGAAATGGAAAATGTGATAGCAATAAGGAGAAGTGATAATGATTTTGAGATAGCATTCATAGTTTTGGCAGTTTTTATTGCAGGTAAGACACCCGGAAACGGTCCGGGTTTTTACTGAACAAACGTAGTCAATATACTGATCTGATCGAATAAATCCACTACATCATAACTACATCAATGCCATCATTTTTTCGCTTTATCATATTAATAAACAAATATTTAATTCAATAACATGTACATGCCTGATACAAAACCGTCCGGAAGAAAACCGGACGGCACTTTAATCCTTACTTTAACGGATGGTTGTTATTTATACACTGAATCAAACCAACCCTGCAAAGCCCATAAAAGCTAGTGAAAGCAGACCGGCAACGACCAGTGCAATAGGTATTCCTCGCATACCCCTGGGAACACCCATCAATTCCATGTGCTCCCGGATTCCGGCAAAAATAACCAGTGCCAGGGTAAATCCGATTGAAGTTGCTACTGCAAAAACAACACTTTCCAGCAGGTTCATTTGCTTTTGGATAACCAGGATAGCAACCCCCAGTACTGCGCAGTTGGTGGTAATAAGCGGAAGGAAAATCCCCAGAGCCTGATACATAGCCGGGCTGACCTTTTTAAGAATAATCTCAACCATCTGAACCAAAGCAGCTATGACCAGAATGTAGCTGATAGTCTGAAGGAATCCGAGTCCCAGAGGTACCAACATATACTGGTAAATCAGATAGGTTACAATGGTTGCAAGGGTCATAACAAAAACCACAGCACCACCCATACCCACAGAAGTGGACAATTTGTTTGACACTCCGAGAAATGGGCAAATTCCGAGGAATTGGGCAAAAACAATGTTGTTAACAAAGATTGCTGAAATGATGATTATGATGTATTCCATGTCGGATTCGATTTGAAATGAATTTTCCGAAACTACGCTTTGCGCATCTTATTAATGAGTGCAATCAGGTAACCCAATGCAATAAATGCACCCGGGGCCAAAACGAAAACAAGGATCGCATCGCCGGGAATGAACTTAAAGCCAAACAAAGCCCCGCTGCCAAGAATCTCGCGGATGCCACCGAGCAAAGTCAGTGCAAAAGTAAACCCAAGACCCATTCCGAGTCCGTCAATCAGAGAGGAAAAAACATCGTTTCTTGAAGCAAACGCCTCGGCGCGACCCAGCACAATACAATTCACAACGATGAGGGGAATAAACAATCCCAATTGTTCGTGCAATGCCGGAGCAAATCCGGCCATCACAAGATCAACAATGGTTACAAAAGAAGCAATTACCACAATAAATGATGGAATTCTGACTTTATCGGGAATCAGATTCTTGATCAGTGAAATAACCACATTGGCCATGACCAACACAAAAGTTGTAGCAAGCCCCATGCCCAATCCATTGATTGCCGATGTGGTTACGCCAAGCGTGGGGCACATTCCGAGCAACAGGACAAGTACCGGATTATTTCTGATAAATCCTTTGGTAAAATTCTGCATCTGGTTCATTTGGCCTCCCCTTCTTTTTTAACAACATCATAGGCACGCTGCACTCCATCGCAAAATGCCCGTGAACTAATGGTAGCAGCCGTAATCGCATCAACTTCGCCACCATCTTTCCTAACCTCCAATTTATAGGAGTCGGGATTCTTATTCTTAAACTGATTAGGGAATGCTGATTTTGACGCATCCATTTTGTCACCCAGGCCAGGTGTTTCGGTGTGTTTGAGAACTGCTGTGTTAATGATGGTACCATCCGGCATAAAACCAACCATCAGCAATATCCGGCCGCCGTAGCCTTTATCGGTGTATGTTTCAACTGCATATCCGACCAGTTCTTCGCCCTTGAAAGCTTTATTGATTATCACCGGGTCACTTCCTTCATCCGGCATAACCAAAACCGGCTCCAACTTATCAAAACCGGGCACTACCTGCTTAATCGCTGCCTCTTTTTTCTGTTGCTGGGCTTTCGCGATGGGGGCTTTGGTCAGATTGTAAACAGCACCCAACGAAATTGAAGCTGCCAGGGAGATAACCAGCAGCACCAACACCATATTTTTAAAAGTTGACTCAGTTTTAGCCATTTTTCACTACCTCCCCGAATCTTTTAGGTTTGAACGTTTTGTTGATCAATGGTGTAAATGCATTCATGATCAGGATGGCGAAAGATACACCTTCGGGATAAGCTCCCCAAACCCTGATCATAATAGTAAGTAATCCGGCCCCAACCCCGAAAACAAGCTGTCCTTTTGCTGACATTGGCGAAGACACCATATCGGTAGCCATATAAAATACGCCCAGGATCATTCCCCCAGCCAGTAGATGCATGGCCGGATCTATATATTTCGCAGGGTCGATAAGCCAGAGTATGCCTGAAAAAATAACTGCTGAACCGATATAAGCCAACGGAATATGCCAGGTGATGATCCTTCTTAAAAACATGTAGATCGCACCAAGTAATAGTGCTATTGCAGAAATTTCGCCCAACGAACCGCCCTGGGCTCCAATAAGATCATTCATATAACCCGGAAATCCCGAAGTACCCATGAGTTCCTGCACTGTTTTACCCGCGCTGATCCCTTCTTTTAAGATGCCGAGGGTGGTTGGTCCGGTTATGGCATCGGTTATCGATACATCGAACATCGCTTTAGGGATTGGCCACGAAGTCATCTGAACCGGAAATGATATCAGCAGGAAAACCCTGCCGATCAAAGCCGGATTAAACGGGTTTTTACCCAATCCTCCAAACGACATCTTGGCAATTCCGATTGATACCAGTGCCCCGATAACAATCATCCAGGCCGGTAGATTAGAAGGTACATTGAATGCCAGCAAAACTCCGGTAACAATTGCGCTGCCGTCGTTGATGGTTACCGGTCCTTTGAGCAGATATTTTTGGATGGACCATTCAAAAAACAGGCAGGCTGCAACAGAGATAAAAATAACGCGGGCAGCGTCAGGTCCAAAGAAATATACTGAAACGAAAATGGCCGGTATCATTGCTACCACCACGCCATACATGATGGATTTTACATTCTGGTGGCTGTGCACATGGGGTGAACCCGAAACGGTTAGTAAGCTCATATTATTTCTTCCCCCTATTTCTGATAATAACTCCAACTTTGTTTTTACCAAGCCTTAGGTAATCGAGCAACGGGCGACCTGCAGGACAGGTAAAATGACAGGAGCCACATTCAATGCAATCGAGTATTCTTTCTTTTTCGGCTTCTTCATATAACTGATTTTCAGAAAGCTGAGCCAGCAAAACCGGCTCCAGCCCCATCGGGCATACCGATATACAGCGTGCGCACCGGATGCAGTTAAGCACCGGAACCCTGTGGCTCTCTTTTTGCGTCATAACCACAATGCCCGAAGTGCCTTTAACAACAGGAACCTCAAGTGACGTGAGGGCTTTACCCATCATCGGGCCGCCATTGATCACTTTGCCTGTATCTTCAGGGAGGCCTCCGGCGAATTCGATCAGTCGGTTTACAGGGGTACCGATTCGCACCAGCAAATTGGACGGTTTCTTTAATGATTTACCGGTCACGGTTACCACCCTATCAATCAGCGGCTTGTTCTTTTGAACAGCTTCGTAAACTGCCAGCGCAGTTCCTACATTGTTAACGACACAACCAACTTCGATCGGCAATTTTCCTGAAGGGACTTCCCGTCCCAGAACTGCTTTAATTAATTGTTTTTCACCTCCTTGCGGATATTTAACTTTTAGTGGGACAACTTCAATTCCGGGAAATTCAAAACACAATTTTGTAAGATGCTCAACGGCATCGGGTTTATTTCTTTCAATTCCGATAAAAGCTTTCGCAACATCCAATCCTTTCATCAGTATCTTTATGCCTATCAACATTTCACGGCTCCGCTCCAGCATCAGGCGGTGGTCCGATGTGAGATAAGGTTCACATTCTACCCCATTAATCAGCAAAGTTTCAGCCTTTTTACCTTGCGGAACCATCAACTTGACATGCGAAGGAAACGTAGCCCCCCCCAAACCAACAATGCCCATCTCGTTGAGCTTTTTGATGATCTCATCACGTGTGAGCTTTATATCGCTGACAATAACAGAACTGCGGTCTATCCCTTCCTCCCATTCATCATCTTCAACGTCAATAAAAACGGCAGGCCTTTTATAGCCGGAAGTATCTAATACATCGTCAATCTTAGTAACCTTTCCCGAAACGGAAGAATGCACATTTGATGAAATAAAAGCTTCGCCTTTTGCCAACAACTGCCCGGTTTTAACAAAAGCCCCTTTTTCAACTACAACTTTCGATGGGGCTCCAAGGCTTTGGGATATTGGAATGCAAACTTTTTCGGGAACTGGCAGGATTTCAATGGCAACATTTGCTGAGAGTTTGTTCTCCTCAGGGTGTACGCCGCCAGTTTTAAATGTCTTCAAAATCTGTGTCCTCCGTGATTTGGTTAAAAAATCAATGGGGTGAATATTATACTTCTGTTGTTTGGGTAACTTTTTCGGGCTCCCCCGGTTTTTCTTTTCGGGCAGGGAAATTGGTTTCAAGAATGGCCCCTGTCGGGCAAACCGGTTCGCATTTACGGCAAAGTCTGCATTTGTTAAAATCGATGTAAGCCAGATTATTAACCAATGTAATGGCATCGTAAGGGCATTCCTTCACACATTTCCCGCAGCCAATACAGGCAACAGAACAGTTCTTTTTTGCAGGCCCGCCTTTTTCGGTGTTCACGCACGAAACAAAGATGCGCCGGTCTTTTTTGCCTTTTATCCGGAGTTCTATAATGCTGCGTGGACACGCTGTAACACAGGCGCCGCAGGCCACACATTTTTCATCACTGACCACAGGTAGCCCGGTAATTTCATCTATATAAATTGCATCGAACCTGCACGAAACAACACAATCGCCCAATCCAAGGCATCCGTTTGGGCAACCGCTTTCGCCTGCTGAAAGGGCATGCGCAAATGAACAGGAGGATGCACCGTCATAAATAACTTTTTGCGGCGCATTTATTCTGCTGCCATTGCACCTTACCACCGCAATCATAGGATCTTTTTCCGGGGCTTCGAGGCCCATAGCTATAGCAATCTGTTTTATAGCTTCGCTGCTGCTAACCGGACAGTTAAGCTTTGAAAGATCTTCGGTTCTTACAACCTCTTCGGCAAATGCCCGGCAGCCAGCCAATCCACACCCGCCGCAATTTGCGCCGGGCAATAGTTCAGCGACAATATCAATCCTCGGGTCTTCAATGACTTTAAATTTTTGGGCAACGAAGTAGAGGATAATTGCTGAAATAACTCCGATTGCACTTAACGAAATTACAGCATAAATCAGGGTCTCGTTCACAGTTTGCTCTTTTATATGGCCTTATGTCAGCTTTCAGGGGATTATCTCCCAAGAACGTGACAAATGTAATAAGAAATAAAAAATCCGACGACAAACCAAATGAAAATCGACATTTACATATATACCTGATTTTCTGGATATTAAATATGTACTTTGTTATATATAATATTCATTAAACCTTGACAATCAATGACTAAGGCATTTGTTTAGAACACATATAAATTATATCACAGTCATTTTCAGAAAGGATGATACAGATAAATTATCTGAGAAAAGAAGCGGTTGGGTTTCTATTGGAATTGCTTTTACAGTGCAGAAAACTGATTGTAGCCCAAATTGAGCGATTTGAATAGGAAAATAGCTCAATTGATCAGAAAATTGTAAGCAATTCACAGTAAAACAATTTCATGGCTTTGGTGAATTGCAACAATTTCCAAACCGGGGGTTACAAATTTGATCGTTTCATGGTATATCAAAAATAATCCCGTTACTTTAAAAGCAACGGGATTTGGATTATTCAAACCTAAGTTATGCGATTGGGGTTAAGTTTAGCTTTACTGAAGTATAATTTTCGTTGTAATTACCTCAGTTCCGGCTGAAACCTTCAGCAAGTAGATTCCTTTTGGTTGTGAAGACAGGTCAAGGATAGTCCTGAACTGTCCGCTGGTATTCATATATTTTTTACCAATAACCTGCTCCCCGAGTGCATCGGATAAGGTGAGCATGAATTGAAGGTTAGCCGGAATCCCGGTGATTTCAACACTGAGTTTACCTGTTGTAGGATTAGGCAGAATCTTTACCAAAGGTTTACCAGGTGAATCAATTCCTAAACAAGCAGCAAACTGAACAGTTTTGTTTGCATTCACTTCCCCGCAACTATATAGATTAGTGGCAGTCAGGGTGAGTATAACCGATCCCTGAATAGTATCCTGTGTACCGGGGAGGTAGCGGGTATTTAATGCGTTTGGATTATCAAATACGCCATTACCATTCGTGCTCCACAATGTTGAGGAGGCATTTAAGGCTGTTCCTTTGACAAGAATACTTGAAGTTTTACAGATAATTGTATCGTTACCCGCAGTTGCCAGTGATAATGGATTGATAACAACTACAAGGTTATCTGAAACTGGTTCGCACAAAGGATTGCTTCCGGCTAAAACATTTAGTACAACCTGCCCTGCGACAATGTCGTTATTGCCGGGAAGATAAGTAGTTGATAAAGCCATCGGATCAGCAAACTGGCCATCGCCGGATGTGGACCAGCCAACCGAGGTATAATCGGTGCCAGCAGCATTAAGCATTACTTGTTCCCCTGCGCAAACGGCAAGGTCATCGCCGGCTGCAATGGATGCAGGCGTGAAAATTGTAACAGTAAGATTATCAGAAACTCCGGAACAGGGTACATTTCCACCTGCAGTAAGAGTTAACACTGCCGAACCCTGGGCTACGTCGGCTGCACCGGGTGTATAAACAGCATCTGCAACAGTGGGGTTGCTGAAACTTCCATTACCGGCCGTAGTCCATAACAGGGAGCTATACTGAGAGCCTGAGCCTGCGAGCTGAACGGGATTGTTCAGACAGGTTGCAAGTTCTTCACCGGCAATAACTGTTGGAGGTGCGACTATACTAAGCAGCAGACCATCTGAAGCAGATGGACAGCCAAAGTCGCTGAAAGCTGTTACGTTAATCGCAACACTTCCTGCTTCAATATCCTGTGGGCCAGGGGTGTAATCGCTGCGTGCTGCATTAGGGTTCTCAAATACGCCATCGCCCTGGGTTACCCATTGGATTGAATCCTGATTCATTGGAATAGAATTCAGGGTAATGTCAGAGCCGGCACAAATAGCAACATCGTTTGGTGCAACAATCGAAGGAATAGGATTCACAGTTACTATGGCATCGGAAGAAGTGGAGCTGCCCCCGCTTGTAACGGCTACAGAGTAAGCTGTTGTAACAGACGGGGTAACAACCGGATTGGGCAAATCGGAGGTAAAACCAGCCGGATTGGAACTCCAGGCGTAAACAATACCTGATCCTGCTCCGGAAACCTCAACATTAAGCTGAGCGCTCTCGCCTGCGCAAATTGTTTGAGGGTTTACAGATGCAACAGCAACCAGTGGCTGGCCGAAAGTAAAGGAACCGATGCGTGTCTTCCAGTTCTGACTACTGGTTGCGGTATAATATTCCTGGGTGTACCAGAAAACAGAGTCAGCAACCGGGTCAACCGACATCATACTGTAATCGCCCCAGCGCTCGTATGATGATGTCTGTGAGCCACCACCGGCAACGATATCCTGCTCGGCAAAGGTCATTTCGCCTAATGGGTCACTGGCCCTGCGACCGGTGAAGCGGATAGAAGGAAACAAGGTCGATGATGATGCTGAGTAACCCAGAGCTATGTCGCCGTATGTATTCATTGCAACAGAACCCATCCACCGGTAGGTATCGTCAGGGGAATAAGTCCCCTGCTGGTATATTTGCCAGCCTGATCCTGAATTGCGCAATTCGTACCAGCGTACACCGGCATGTCCGGCAACATTAACGGAATGATTGGTAACCATTGTCTGGTAGGCATCGAAATTCCTGTATTGCAGGCGGTACATAAGTCGGCCTGAGAGTTCATCCAGTTTTACCGAGGTCCCTTTTTGCGGTATTCCGGATATGCTTGCGCTAAAGGATTGTACATTTAGGGTAACCAATTGGGAAAAGGTAGAATTGGAAGGTGTGGTCCAATCTGCATTGAGTTGATACAAAACAAGCCTGTCGGGATTACCATCGCGCATATAACCAAACAACGCCGGACTTCCGGCAGGTGCCGGTGTTCCGTCGCAATCTGCCGGAAGAAAAGAAGAAGGGTCGCCCCCTGAAGGCGTAGTGAAGAAAATCATCGAAGCAGTCGGATCGCCGGCCAGCATTTTGGTGCGGTCGAGTGCTGCAACGCCGGTTCCGGCCCAGTTTAAGCTACCTGAAGAAAAAGAATTTACCGAAAGATAATAGCCGTTGTGCCAGACACCAAGTTTAGGATAGTCGGGCATATTGGTAAATTGAAATGCGTAACGATACCAGGAGCCCGTGGGGTCGCCGGTCTGGGAAACCGCGATCATTTCGTAAAACGGGCCGTTGGGATAATTGGGCAAAGCAAACTGACTGGCAATCCAGCGGTCAGCCTGCTCATCGTAAAGTACAATAGGATCCCCGTCGTTTGAATTTGACCAGGGCCCCGGGAAGCCATTCCATAAGCTTTTATTACTGGCCGGGCCATAAACCATGGTACCGGATTTGTTCCAGATGGCAAATGAAAGATTGACCATCTGCATGTAGTGATTGGGGCCAACATCACCGTGGGTATCCGGAGGTATAACAAAATTTACATTTCCTACACCATTAACGCTTAACAAAAGTTCACTTGACCGGTCTCCCTGAAAAGTCTGGGCATTCCTGTAATCATCCTCTGTGGTTACAGGTAACGGAAGGTTCCGGTAGTCGGGCATATCCAGTTTATTTTTAATAACCCCATCCTTCCAACTCCGGTCAACCTTTGAAGGTTCTATCACCGGCATATCGCGCAATGGCGGTGAGATATCAAAAAAAATAGCCTGCGTAACCTCCGAGGGTCGGTAGATTTCCTGCTGGGCCGATGAAAAAAGAGCAAATCCAAGTAATGACAAGAGCATTGTTGTAATAAACTTCATGATGGGTTGTGTTGAGTTGTGTTATGTTAAACTTGAGTTATCATTCAATCGTAAACCTGAACCTGCTTTCGAATTGTTTTCTCAGCATATAAAGTCCTGCATAATATGGAGCCAGCAAAGCAATGGATAGAAGCCCGGCAATACCTTCAGACGTAAAATTAACCAAAACCAGAAGAGCAACAATAAGGATTAAAAGCGGGACTACATATCCGTAAACCACGGCAAGGTTACCATTTGTTGCATTCATGCTGATTCGCACCCTCTGGCCCGGTTTAACTTCAGGTGCACCTTCCCGGTCAATTCCAATCAGCTTTTCAGCAGATTCAGAAGAGTTGCAAATGCCATTGGCATGACAGGATGCACATGCACTTACGCTCATTATTTTGACATAAATTTTCCGGTCATCAATGTGGTCAATGAAACCTTCTTTCGCAATGCAGTCAACCGATGATGGCATGTTCTGATCTGTTTTTGCCAATGTTATGGCGTGGACAAAGATACTGGCAAAACCTTTCCATTGAAAAATTTATGTCCGTTTAATGCAAAATCGGCAACAAATGCTGCCATACCTGTAGCAGTGACAGGCGCTTTGTATCCCGGAAATGCCTGTGCCAGCATTTCAGTTTGCACAGAACCGAAGGCCAGGCAATTCACTGAAATTTGCTTCTCAGCCAATTCAACAGCCAGGCATTCAGTCAGGACCGACAGCGCCCCTTTGCTTGCGCTGTAAACAGATAATCCAGGGAATTTTACACTTCCCTGCACCCCGCCCATACTGCCGATGTTAATCACGTGCGCCCCCTTTTTCATTAAAGGAATTAAAGCCTGGGTAAGTAAAAACGGTGCTTTAACATTCACATTAAAAACATCGTCTATTTCAGCAGCAGTTATCCGGCCAAAGGGTTTGTTCAGCAGGGCCCCGGCGTTGTTGATAAGGATATCAATCTTCCCTAACTGACGGTTAATCTGTTGAGCAAGCAATTCAATATCACCCTTTGCGAGATCGAATTGTATGGGCTGAACAACCGTTTCCTGTTTGCGGAGGTTGCATTCCCCGGCCAAAGCCTGAATTTTCATCAGGTTACGGGCTATCACGATAAGCCTGCTGCCCGGTATATCCGCGAGAATTCCGGCGGTTTCGCGCCCGACACCGGATGAAGCACCAGTAATTACTATATTCATAACCAAAATTCTGTTTAGTAGCAAATTAAAAGAAAATAATCGCCTCCTCACCTCTTCTTTCTGTGTCCCGCTTCTTAGGTTTGCGCGATTAAGCACTGAGCCCTCAGATTTCTAAAATTACTAAAAAATATTCATCCGGGACAATAAATGTTATTTCAACCCAAATTGAGCGATTTTAAGAAGTAAATCGATCAATCGATCAGGAAATTGTAAGCAATTCACGGTAAAACATCTTCATGGCTTTGGTGAATTGCAACAATTTCCAAATCGGGGTTTACCTACGTAGAGCGCTTTTTCGCCGACTCAAACCGCTTAACTCAGGTTCAAGTCGGCTTTAATTTTTTTCAATTCATCAATCCTTTTTTTGTCCAAAAAGTGAGTAGCATAAAACTCCTCAATATTCTTATTCCTTGATTTACTGAAATATAATCTGATTTTAACCCCTTTCCCGAACTTTCTATAGTCCGTCCAGGATTTGTCCAATTTGAGGCTGGTAGCAGTTTGTTTTAAAATCCGGTTTACAGTTGAAAGTTTGCTCAGGTTAACCTTACACACTCTTTCCAGGTAATCAACCCGCCCAAATCTCCATGATTCAATGTCACTTTGGGATAAATATCCAAGTTTTAGCAAGATATCGATGGAGCAAACAAATCCTTTCTCATAGGTAATTGATTGCACCAATTGCTTAACTTTTTCTTCTATTTCTTTATTATTCAAGGATCAATTCTATTTTGAAATTCAGGCTAAGGTTAAGGTTAAGGTTGTGCTTCGGCTCCGCTCAGCAACCAAGGTTGAGGTTGTGCTTCGGCTCCGCTCAGCAACCAAGGCTGAGGTTGAGGTTGAGGTGTCACTTTTCACTTTCTTCACTCACAACTCATTTCTCACTTCTCAGGCATTTGGTATTTTGAGTTAAACCTTAGCGGGACGCTAAGGTTAGGTTAGTTGAGGAATAAGCTTTCACTTTCTTCACTTTCTTCACTTTTCACTCTTCACTTTCTTCACTCACTATTAGTGCCCCTTTACAAATAATCCCCCGGTCTCTCATTTTCATGAGTAAACGGAGCAACCGCCCGGTTATAGATACCATGCACCCACGCAATGGCCATGCCATAATTGGTCACCGGAATACCGGCATCCACGGCAGGTTTGAGTCGGTTGATAATCTGCTTCCGGGTAATCATGCAGCCACCGCATTGAATAACCATGGCATAATTGTGGATTTCAAGGGGAATTTTACTTAGTCCGGAAACAACTTCATATTCAAGCTTTTTTCCGGTGAAGTTGCCAAGCCATCTGGGTATTTTAGCCCGGCCGATATCGTCGCATGATACATGATGGGTGCACGATTCCAGAATCAGAATACGGTCTCCATCCTTTAGATTGGAAATATGTGGTGTACCTTTCAGATAGTTCTGAAAATCGCCGCGCTGCCTGGCCAACAGAATGCTGAAACTTGTCAGGGGTATATCTTTTGGAACCGATGCATCGGCCTTCAGAAACACCTGGCTGTCGGTAACCACCAATGCCGGCCTGGGGTTCATCCGGCGGATAAAACTGTCAACTTCACGCTCCTTGCAGACAACAGCAACACCATCATGGTCGAGAATATCGCGGATCGCCTGCACCTGTGGCAGGATCATCCGGCCTTCAGGTGCTTCAATGTCGATTGGAGTTATCAGCAAAACAACATCCCCATAAGAAATCAGGTCACCCAGCATTGACGGGCTTGTATAGGCAGATTCAGGAATCATTTTCCGCATGGCTGAAACTACCGCTTCAACTTCCGGTTGAAATGTTGCACTCAGGTCAACTACCGGCACCTTGTATTTTTCATTCAATTCCAGTTTCAAATCCCGGCTTATCGGATTAAGGTCGCTCTTATTATGAATAATCATAAAGGGAACAGCCTTATCCTCAAACTCTTCCACCAGATTTTCTTCAGGATCGCCGAAGGTGTTACCCTCGATCACCAGTATTGCAAGATCGATGATTTTCAAGACTTCGCGGGTTTTGGCCACCCGTTTGGCTCCCAGTTCGCCGGTATCATCAATGCCTGCAGTATCAATCAGTATTACCGGGCCTATTCCGGATATTTCCATCGACTTTTTCACCGGATCGGTTGTGGTGCCGGCAACTTCAGAAACAATGGCCAGATCCTGCCCTGCCAGGGCATTAATCAACGAACTCTTCCCGTTGTTCCTCCGGCCAAAAATGCCGATGTGTGGTTTGGTGTCTTTACCTTTTGACATAGGCTCTTTTACTCTTACCTGTTGAATTATTCTCTGCTTATTAGTATGATATGGGACTGGGGACGAAATCAACAAATTAACTATTCATCATTCCACATCATTAACCGAATAGCCTGATTTGAGCAAATTTGCCGGTTTTAACAGTTCAGTTAATTTATCATCCGGGATAAAATTAAGTTCTGTATTGACATCATGGATGCTGCGGCCTGATGATTTCATCAGTTTCGCCACTTCCGAAGCCTTGTGATAACCAATATACGGGCTCAGCGCCGTGGTGATGGCCGGGCTGTGCATCAGGCGTTCATGACTGGCTGCTGTATTTACCTCCAGGCCAGAAACCATGTTTTTCAGCAATGTGCGGCATGAGGCAATCAATAGCTTTAAACTTCCAATCATAGCATGACCAATAACCGGAATATAAGCATTCAAATCGAGGCAGCCCTGGGCACAGAGGCCGGCTATCAGGTTGTCGTTGGCATAAACCTGATGTGAAGCGCTGATGACAAATTCCGGGATCACCGGATTTACCTTGCCTGGCATGATTGAGCTACCTACCTGTTGCTGAGGCAGTTTTATACTGGCGCCAGTTAAATCGGAAGCAAGCAATCGCAGATCACTGACTATTTTTTCCAGATTCACAGCATGTGCTTTGAGTATGGCGTGTACTTCAACAAATGCATCGAGATTGCTGGTGGTGTCGGTCAGGTTTTCGCCACGGGTTACGGGTAGTTTTGTCAGTAGCTGAAGCTGCTGTACCACCTCCATCACAAAATAACGGGGTACGGCAACCGATGTTCCGATGGCACTTCCGCCAAGGTTAACAACTTTAATCCGTTCAAAGCATTTTGAAACCCGCCACCAATCACGTGAAAGCGCATCATTGTAATTCGAAAAAAGCTTTCCATAGGACGAGGGCACCGCCTCCTGCATTTGGGTGTAAGCAACCCTGAGCGCATCCCGGTAACGGGCTTCCAGTAATTCAAAACCAGAACGCAACTCATTTATTGCAGATTCCAGGTCGTTCAGCAGGAACATTACAGCCACTTTTAATGCTGTGGGAACCACATCGTTGGTACTCTGAAAGATATTGGCCTCTTCTGTGGGATCAATCAAATGATAATCACCTGGTTTGTGCCCGAGTTTCAACAGAGAGGCATTGGCGATGATTTCATTTACATTCATGTTGATACTGGTGCCGGCACCTCCGCTGACTGCAGGAACAATAAAATGATCTGAATATTTGCCGGCTGCTACTTCCGAGGCCACTGATGTCATCAAATTCAAAATTTCGCTGGAAGTAACTTTCACTGGAACCTGCTTGCTGACGAATTTTTGCTCCAGAGCCTTGAAGAAGGATGAAGCAGTAAGATAGCAGGCCTGCTTCACCAGTCCTATAGCCTGGTACCACTCTGTATGAAATGGTGTATGATCAGGAAAATTCTCACGGGCACGCAGGGCATGAATGCCATAAAGCGCATCCGCAGGCACCTGCCTGCTGCCAAGGAAGTCGGATTCGGTTCGTTGTTCCATGCTTCAAAAGTAGCAATTTTTAGCTTTTAAGCAGAACTCATTGGAATCAACGACGGGAGGTTGAGAATCCGGAAACTGGGTTGGCCATATCTTCTTTAGTCTGATCTATCAGGCCACAGCCAGCTCATTAAAAGTATCCCTGGAAGTGACACGACATTTCGCGTCCACCCCGAAAATTGGAAGTAAGCTGTGGTTAAGAGGCCAAAAATACTTGTTGGTCTTTTCTCAAGACAACCAAATCAGTCTTGTTAATAATCTATTTTTCAACATTTAAAAAACTAACCGATTGGTTAGTAACCAGGTAGTTAGTAACCATCTGGTTAGTTGAAAAATTGTCTTTATATTTGCATTAAATAAAGTACGATTTTATCATGGATAACAAAGAAAACCCCTTTATGGTAGTAAACAGCAAATGATGTCGGCGCTTTTCAAAAGCAATCCATGCCATTTTATAAATTTGGCGAAAACCTCCATATTGGCAAGATTTCTTCAGATGAATGGGTTTCATTTATTACGAACCAGTTTCTTCTCACAGGGAAGTCGATTGTGGTCCATCTGGCTCAGAAAATAGCATCAGCGGTTAAATGTCATTGCTATTATGTACAGCAATTATCGCATCTTGTTTGGCAACGCACAACAGATAATGCGACTGAGCAGATATTAACGGCAGCACTTGATGACCTTTTATCACAAAATGCAATGCTCTACCTGCGTGATACCGAAATGCTGAGTAAAACCCAGCTTAACTTTATGAAAGCTCTGGCATCGGGCATAACGCAGGGTTTCAGCAACCAGCAAAATCTGCTGAAATTTAAGTTAGGCAGTTCCGCGAATGTAAGCAAGGTTAGAAAGGTGTTGGTAGAAAGAGAGTTAATTGAGATTCACGGAAAGGATACTGAATTTCTCGATCCTGCCTACGAATTGTGGTTTGTTCGTGAAATCCTAAAAAAATAACGAACAAGATTGAACACTACGTCCCTATCGCTGGTTTTGAAATACCACTTCATATTTATTCCAACGGACAAACAGCCAATCAATAAAAAACCTAATTTTGAAGAATATAAGTCCACCGGTGAGTGCCAGAAACTCAACTATGTCTTTTAATTTACCTTATGAACGAAAAAGTATTCAGCATTGAATCGCATAATCCACTTGAAATATATGGTGTTGGCGACCGCAACCTTAATTTGATCAAAGAACTGACCCCAAAACTTAAAATCATTGCCCGCGGTGAATTTATCAAAGTAATTGGCGAGCCGGCTGAAATATCAGCATTCGAAGAACTCTTCAAGCTGATTATTATCCATTACGAGCGGTTTGGAAGCATAACCGAAAACGACATCAGGCAACTTGCTGAACCAGGCGGTTCAAATGGAATGATCAAAGACAGCCCGCCCGATGTGCTGGTTCATGGCCGTAATGGCATGATTATTAAAGCCAGAACACCCAACCAGATTAAAATAGTCGAAAGTATTGGTAAAAACGATATGGTATTCGCCATTGGCCCGGCCGGAACGGGAAAAACCTACACGGCTGTTGCACTGGCAGTTCGAGCATTGAAGAACCATGAAGTAAAAAGAATTATCCTAACCCGTCCGGCAGTAGAGGCTGGTGAGAACCTCGGATTTTTGCCGGGCGATATGAAGGAAAAGCTGGATCCATACATGCAGCCTCTGTACGATGCTTTGCGCGATATGCTGCCCCCGCAAAAATTACTGACATATCTCGAAGACGGGACCATTGAGATTGCCCCGCTTGCCTTTATGCGCGGCCGCACACTCGATAATGTCTTTGCTATTCTGGATGAAGCCCAGAATGCCACCCCAAACCAACTCAAGATGTTTCTGACCCGAATGGGAAGGTCGGCCAAGTTCTTTATTACCGGCGATATCACGCAGATTGACCTGCCCCGCAACCAGCAATCAGGCCTGGTGCAGGCAACCAAGATTCTGAAAGATATTTCAGGCATTGGTATCATCGTGCTCGACGAATCGGATGTGATCCGGCACAAACTGGTTACAAAGATTATTAAGGCCTACGAAAAGGAAGCCGACAAACTATAGGAAACGTTTGGTTCTGACTTTAATTAAAAAAAAGCGGCCTTTCTCCAGACCGCTTTTATAATTTCTGACAGATACGCTCTACCTGCCTACCATAACTTTTCGCATGCCCGATCCTTCAGGCGATGAATACTTCAGAAAATAAATACCATTCTGAATTCCACTGGTATTTAGCATTACGATCCTGTTGCCGGAAATCGTATAGTCCGAAGGATCAACGACCAGCCTGCCGTCGGCTGCGAGCAGGCTGAGCGAAACGATGGTTTCGCTGTTGTTTGATAGTTCAACCCTCAACCAGTCATTGGCAGGATTAGGATAACTCCTTACTTTAAGACTTCCCGATGCTGAACTTGTTTCAGCAATTCCGGTTGTGGAACTGGTGTAGGTTATTTCCCACCCTTCTCCCTGAATGTCATTGTTGGAAGTAAAAAGCACATAAGCCTTTGAAGACGGGATCATAATTTCGCCGGGCAACTGATTGCCGGAATAAGTTCCGATAAGGGACTGGGAAACATAATCGTATATCTTAATCAGGTCACCATCAGACTCTGTGTTAAGGCTGTTAAAAGAAACAGAGATACTGGTGGCTCCTTCGGGCAAAATTTTATATTTACAGATGGTGTTATTATGATACACCCGTCCGCCACTGCCGTCACTAAAGGTTCCTTCGGGCGCAGTGAAAGTAGTAAGTCCTGAGCAATAAGAAACGATGGTACTGGTATAATGGGCTTTCCAGCCTGCACCCTGATTTCCTGAAGTAAGAAATTCAATGTACATTTCATCGCCTGATGCTGTTAAGGAAGGAGGCATGGCACTACCTGTGAAACTGCCGAGCAAAGGCGATCCGGCATCAGGGCCATCGTAAACATTTAAAGCATCGATACCTGTAGTAACATCAAACTTATCAAAAACCAGTGTCAATCCTGAAATTGAATCTTCAGGGGCGATCAGCCAGCCACAATTAAGCCCGGGCGCATAAGTATCCACTGGTCCACTGCCATCTTCAAGGGACCCGTTGTGCCGGGTGAGTGTTGTTACGCCGTTGCAGTAATATGGGTAGTTATTCCCCGGAATGAAATTGACAATTGCTCCCTGCCCTTCGGTGAAACTATTGCCACCTGGATTCAGGTTATTCAAATAGAAATAACCATTATACGATCCACTCCAGCCCCAGTTGAAATGGAAATAATCAGTTCCCTGATATCCATCAACATTAAATGCGTGACCACCGGTGCCAAATCCATGATAGTACATTGGCCAGCCGTTATCGAGATTCTCGATCAAGAGGCCGGCCCATTCACTGTCTGAATAATCTTCCTTCAATTCAATGGATATCTGATCGCTGTAACCAAAATTCTCTTCAAGTACCTCTACGGCATCCCAGCTATAGGCCCCGGATCCACCTGGAGAGTACATCATATCCACTGCAACCCCGCAATGATATTGTATTTCAGACATTTCGTAATTATCTTCACCGGCAATATTGTTGTTCATCTGATTGTAATCATACGTGGACTCACCGAAGTTTACAAAAAGGTAACCATAATCTGAATAGTAACCATGAGAACCTATGCCCTGCAGAGGGTAACGCCAGTAGTTGATAACCTGCGACATCGCGGTTGCAACACACCCAGACCAGACATGCCCACCAGGACCGCCAGCATCTTCCGGGCAGAGTTCGTTGTATCTTGCTCCCTGATCCCATGTGGAGGATAACAAAGGTGATACCTGAGTTAAATTGCCAGGGTTTTGCTGTAAATCAGGATTGTAATTAATCAAATCGCTCCATTGCTGCAGAATCTCCACGGTTGGTTGAATGTTCCTTGCGGCCAGATCACTAATCTGTAATTTATAACCTTCCATCCACGCGTCGAAAGCGGGTGGCATTGATTCACCGGTGTAACTTCCTTCTAAAGAGTAACCTAGCACAGGAATTGAAGCCCTATTGCCGGCAACCAACACAAAGCCACCCGATAACAAGTTAACAGCAAATATCTGAGAGGTTCCCGACGATATTGCGAGGATATTTGCAGGGTAAATTGCTGAAATATCAACCTGATCAGTGAGATTCAACCTGCTGTGCATAAAAGCCCGTGCAACTTTTCCAGCTTCAGCCTGGGTGATATTTTGTCCTGAGACATTGATAAAAAGGGTGATTATCAGTAATAGGAGTCCGGTTTTCTTAAACATATTTCACTGGTTTTCAGAATTCAAAATTAAGTAAAACTAATTAACAAAAATTAAAAAAGAGGCTTTCGTGTATGAAAGCCTCTCTGATTGGATGTAAAACAAGTTAATCAATAACCAGTTTACGGTTCACACTGCCGTTGTTGCTGCTGATGCGCAACATATAAACGCCTTTCGAAAGCTGACCTAATTGTAAGGTTTTATTTACAAAACCGGCTTCCATGAGCGATGACTCATTATAAACTTTCGTACCCAGAAGGTTATAAAGTTCAAAACTAACCTTTGCAGATTTGTTGAGGTTGAATTTAATCTCTGTATAACCCGATGCCGGGTTTGGATAAATTGCCAGATTCTGTGTGAAGTCTTTCTTTGTTGTTCCGACATTTGAAACATAATACTCTGCTTCAAAGCCCTGATGGTTATTAAATCCGTTGGCAGAGAACAAAAGATACATCTGGTTGGTAGGCGAAACAATCGGTGCAGGGAGTGTGTTACCGGTCAGATTGGCCAGCAACTGGTTGGTCGGAATAGCATAAACCTTTAAGAAGTCTTTCCCATCTTCAAGATCGAATGAAGTAAAAGCCAGCGTAAGATCCTGCGCTCCGTCGGGGATAACTTTCCACTTGCAGACAGTTCCGTTGTTATAATTATAAATTCCGCTTCCATCAGACACCTCGCCTATTGGTTCTGTAAGGTTGGTTACGCTACTGGTGCAATAAACAGGGAACGAAGAGTTAAATTCAGCCTGAAATCCCTGGGCCTGCGTGGAACCATCAGTTGATAAAGCCACAAACATCCGGTTTCCTGTTGAATTCACCTGAGTTGTGCCTGAATTCTGACCAAAACTGGCAAGCAACGGGGCACTGATATCAGAACCATTATAAATCTTAACCGAGTCTCCAACTGCCAGATCAAACTGGTTGAAGTTGATTGAAATCGTGTTGACAGAATCGGTCGGAGAGATTAGCCATGAACAGGAACTGTTAGCGCTATAATTTACTAGAGGTCCGCTGCCATCTTCAAAAATTCCAAGTGGGGAAGTTACCACATGAGAGTCGCAGTTATATGGATAATTAGCCGGATTGGGAATAAAATTCCTGACCATACCCTGCTGGCCGCTAAAGCCATTCACATCGGAAATTGCATAATACCCATTTTCACTTCCACTCCATCCAAAGTTAAAATGGAAGAGTTTTCCGGAGCCCGTAACCTGATAACCATCAAGGACAAATGCATGGCCTCCGTCGCTACTCTGGCCTGAATAATATAAAGGTTTCTTTTCATCGATACTCTGAACAATCATGTTTTCCCATGCCGAAGTGGTATAAGACATTTTCATAACATATTGGGCTGTGGTGGAATAGCCAAAATAATTTTTGATTGCCGGAGGAACATCTGTACTGTAAGCGCCTGAACCGTCCGGTGAAAAGCCCATTCTTACCGAAACAGCGCAATGATACTGAAGTTCAGCAACTGCATTTACAGCAACACCGTTGCCTGCAGTGATTGAATTAAGCATGGCATCCCAGTTATAATGTGTCTGACCAAAATTGGCTGTTTGGGTTCCATATCCTGAAGCATAGTATGAGTAACTTCCTGTCCCCTGAAGAGGATAACGGTAATAGGTCATAATCATTGACATAGCCGTAGCCACACAACCGGCATAAACATGTCCGCCGGGACCTGCTGCATCTTCAGGGCAGTAAGCATTGTAAGGATAATCCTGATTCCACATAATGGCCAATAAAGGTTCCACATCACGTTCACCTTCGAGACTAACCCTTGATGAGGTCATAGTACTGTAATAATCCCATGCCTGTGCAACTTCACTTGCAGCAATAACATTGTTACTGCGGCCAAAATCAATCTGATCGGCATAATTCTGAATAAAACTGTCGAACGTCTTGTTCACGCCCTTTTGCGGAAAACTGCCTTCTGTTGTAAATCCGATAACCGGTGTATAAATATCATCGGCAGAAACAATAATGAAACCGCCAGATGCAATATTGTAAGCATAATAAACCGGCTGATCATTGAATTCACGGATTGCAGCAAGTTCCAGACGGATATCATCTGCATTTACAGCCAGGCCATTCTGAACAAATTGTTCGTAAATGAAGTTGCGGGCAACAATGCCGGCGTTATTCTGTGTTACAATACCAGCCATAACATTGGCTGTTAAAAGGAAAGAAAGTACAAACCCGAGTAATTTTCCAAATTTCATAGTGATTTTTTTATTGTGTGATTTTTAACCAAGGCGTCAAAAGTAGAAAAAAAAAATGCCTTAACTCAAAAAAGTTAAGGCATTTATATTAAATAAAATTTTCTATCGAATAATAATCCTTTGATTCAGTTGCAGTTTTTCACTGTTAACGGATAACAGATAGATTCCTGCAGGGAGTAAAGTAAGGTCTATCATTTTCGAAAAGTTTCCATTAACGGGAATATTTCTGGCTGAATAGACTACATTTCCCAGCAATGAAACAACCTTAAGGTCCACAACACCTGTTAAGTTGCTGACTGATAAGGTAAATTCACCGTTCGAAGGATTAGGAAACACCTTCACACCGGTTTTTTCGGAAGTTTGCACAGGCACTGAAGTCGTATTGATAATGTTGATGTTGTCAATAAATACATTATCGCCTTCACCCTGAACCTGATACGAAAAACGATTGCACGCCTGTAGGGTGATGTCAAAGACCGATCCTGCAAAAGCTGTTAAATCAAATGAATGCCTGATCCAGGGGTCGGCACCTGTTGTTGTCGGATTAAGGTCCATAACGCCCTGATCATTGGGCACCTGAGTACCATTCACCAGCACCCTGAACCAGGAGTAGCGGGGGCCAAGACTGTAAGTTTGACGCAAGTCAAGTTCAAGGGCTACATTCAGCATACCAGTCGCATCAACCCCGCAGATGTTTGCTTCGGACTGAAACTGCCTGTTCTCGATCCAGGCCTGATCCGGTGTTCCTGCAGTAGGGCTTCCTTTCCAGCCAGTTGGGATCGGATCACCATGAAAATGAATGCTTTTAGTACTCTGATTTGCAGAACGGGTATCAACGGCTGATTGTGACTTAATGGTATCCCAAAGGGTAAAATAGCCAGAAGTACCATCTTCCATATCAACAGAGTATGAAGGAACCGCGCCCTGAACCCCAATAAAATCTTCGAAACTAATGGATGAAACGCCATTTGCATTCCAGACAGCCAGGCTCACCGAATAGGGGCCAGGAACCATAAATTTAACTTCAGGATTCTGCGAGTTAAGGTCTGATCCATTCAAAAGTTCGTAAGATGATGGGGAAATGCTCCATTCCCAGGCTGTTGGGCTATATAGTGATAAATCATTTAATATTACAGGGCTGCTGATACAGGGTAGCGAGTCGGAAACTCCGATCAGAATCCATGGAACCGGCGTGCTGGTAACTGTAATATAGTCCGGGAAAACAATCGAACTAGTTCCAAAAGCATTGGTAACTGTGAGGGAAACATCATAAACGCCGGCCGATGTATATCTGACTGCGGCGGGTGTCTGATTTGTTGAAGTGGCCGGGTTACCGCCTTCAAAAGTCCATTGCCATTGTGAAGGAGCTCCGGTGGAAAGATCATGAAACTGGATGCCGCTGCCACCTGGCAAAATGGTGGTAACTTCAGTCAACAGATCGGCTGTTGGCTGAAAAGGCGTGTGCAATGCCGCCTGATAAGCATTGATGCGTCCCGCTCCCAACATTCCGGTATAGTTAGGGTTCAGGGGATAGATATCGTCGGCAGACGACTCCAGAATATTTTCTACCTGAGCAGGTGTAAGCAGCGGATTGATCGACAATATCAATCCGCATAAACCGGCAACCATAGGCGATGCCATAGAAGTGCCCTGCATCAGATCGTAATTGCCAAAAGTTGCAGAATTAAAAGTTGTACTGAGCAAACCTGCCGGCCCTCCTGCAGCAGCGCCGCCCGGGGCACATACATCAATAGAAGTAGCATAGTTGGAAAAATCGCTTTTTACATCGCTGAAGTCAGTTGAGGCAACTGAAATGACATTATTATATGCCGAAGGGTAATGGGGTGAACTGACATTATCGTTTCCGGCAGCAGCCACAAGCACCACGCCCATATTGCTGATTGCATTGATGGTATTCTGGTTGGTTTGTGAAAAACCCGGACCTCCCCATGACATATTGATGACATCAGCGCCATTGTTGGCAGCCCATTGAATGCCGGTATAACCGCCGGAAATAGATGTAGGGTTATTATCGGATGAAGCCCTGACGGCAATAATACTTACATTGAAACCTACCGATGCAATACCAATGCCGTTATCGCTTGCACCTGAAGTCAGACCGGCGACATGGGTACCATGCGACCAATCAGAAGCATTACCTGAACTGGGAGGGTTCGAATTGTTGGTACCATTAATTACATTGCGCTGAGCGACAATTTTCCCGGCAAGATCGGGATGGTCGGCCCAAACGGCATTGTCAACGGTAGCAACCCTTATTTCGGAAGATCCTTTAGAGATATCCCATGCCAGATCGGCCTGAATTCTTTCGAGGTGCCAGTTCCAGTTCTGGGGGCCGTTATATAAGGTATAGAGCGAGTCGTTGGGTACATAATAGATTTTGTCATAAGGCACACGCTCAACATACTCAAGCTCAGGAACCGTATTTAAACGGTTTATAATCTGATCAACCTGATGAATGTCATTAAACTCAAGCATCAGTGTCCTGATCAGTTTTGAATCGTTGTTGAGGAAAAATGGCCTGGAAAGTTCCTTTAAACTGAATTCACTGCTTAGGGCCGAAATAAAAGGAATACTGCTGAATTCAACCGTATTATCCTCATTTACCGGAAAATTTGCGGCAACTTCATCTTTGAATTTGAAATAAATTTTGCCGTCCTGATAGTCAGTGTAAACTGTTTGAGCCATGGAAACCATTCCCGGCAATGTAAATAAGAGAATTAACAGAAATATTTTTCTGAAAAAATTTCTGTAAAAGAGTAGGGCGTTTTTCATAATAAAGAAATCAGATTGAGTTTTAGATATAACAGAAATATCAAAGTTTTGTCTTAAAACAATTCACTTTTTACTACTAACAGACCCTTTATCACAAATTAAACTAACATTTATCGATGATAACCAGGTAGATAGCTAAACAAATTATGCCTTTAATCCCTGAATGACAAAGTTGAGTACACAACGAAAACCAATTGTTTGACACTAAGCCATTAGAATACAATCCCGTACGTACGGGATCGGGATGGCGCTTTGGTGTCTGACCTTCTTTTTTACTTTCCGGAGCAGGCTCAAAGTTACATATTATACATGAAACTGCGCGGCAACAAGTTCATTATTTGTAAAATGATTGAGAAATATTCTCACTATCATTGATTTGCCAATAGAATATTGTGCGTAAAAGTACTGGTGTCTCACCTGCTAAAACTGTTTTACTAACTTTGTTGCGAAAAAAGAGCATTAAAAACGACAAATTTGGCATTATTCATATAAAAACCAACTGATTATGGCCGGTAAAATACTGATTACCAATATCAAGAAACTTGTAGGCATCGAAACCAACAGCGTTGCGATGAAAGCCGGTGCCGCAATGTCGGAACTTGAAACCATTGATAATGCATTCCTGCTTATTGAAGATGGAAAAATAAAATCATTTGGTGCAATAGCAGATTACACCGGGCATGATGCGGAAGATAATGATTGTAAGATTGTTAATGCCCGTGGTGGCATGGTATTCCCTTCTTTCTGCGATTCGCATACTCACCTTGTATATGCCGGTAGCCGCGAACTGGAATATGTTGATAAAATTAAAGGTCTGTCGTATGAAGAGATTGCAGAACGCGGGGGTGGTATCCTTAACTCTTCTAAACTCCTGCACGATGCATCGGAAGATGAACTTGTTGAACAGGCGCTTGTGAGGCTTAACGAAATTATTTCTTATGGTACCGGCGCGGTAGAGATCAAGAGCGGTTACGGGCTTAATACTGAAGATGAGCTAAAAATGCTCAGGGTAATCCGAAAACTTCAGGCCATCAGCCCGCTCACTATCAAAGCAACTTTTCTTGGAGCACATGCCGTGCCTGAAGAGTATAAAGGCAAACAGGACGATTATGTCGATCTGATCATCAATGAGATGATCCCTGTTGTTGCTGCCGGCTATATGGCTGATTTTATCGATGTCTTTTGCGACCGGGGCTTTTTTACACCCGAGCAGACCGAACGTATTCTGATGGCTGGTATCAAGCATGGGATGAAACCTAAAATCCATGCCAATGAACTTGACTTTTCGGGTGGAATACAGGTTGGTGTAAAATATGATGCCCTCTCGGTTGACCACCTTGAATATACCGGCGACGAAGAGATTGAAGCATTGCTGGGTTCTGAGACCATGCCGACGCTGCTTCCCGGAGCCGCCTTTTTCCTGAATATGGTTCACGCCCCGGCACGTAAAATGATTGATGCAGGTTTACCTGTCGCCTTAGCCAGCGACTTTAACCCAGGCTCCTCCCCTTCCGGCAATATGCAACTGATCCTTTCAATGGGATGTATCATGTTCAGGATAACACCGGCAGAAGCCATCAATGCCTGTACAATCAATGGCGCTTATGCCATGGATCTAAGCGATGAACTTGGAAGCATAACAGTTGGTAAAACAGCCAATGTTTTTATAACTCACCCCATTCCCTCCATAGAATTTATGCCGTATTCTTATGGGAACAATAAGGTTGCAACGGTTATTTTGAACGGGAATATTATTTAGCGCAGGGCACAGGGCGCAGGGCTCAGGGCTCAGGGCGCAGGGCGCAGGGCTCAGGGCACAGGGCTCAGGGCTCAGGGCTCAGGGCTCAGGGCTCAGGGCTCAGGGCGCAGGGCGCAGGGCTCAGGGCTCAGGGCTCAGGGCTCAGGGCTCAGGGCTAAGGGCGCAGGGCGCAGGGCTCAGGGCTCAGGGCACAGGGCACA
>JBBQIQ010000028.1:0-29568 GCA_038325075.1 Bacteroidales bacterium
TGATTCCTGGTATCCGGCATAAAGGAGCAGGGAATGATTAATGAAAAATCCGGGTAAAAATACCTGGGCCTGTAAACCATAAATATTGCCGGCTTTCAGTTGCCCGAATGGGGTATGTTTGAACAGGACTTCAAAATTATAACCAAGGCGGGGCGCCAGATCGCGGGTTGCCTGCCGCTGGTACATATAACTGAAAATGCGGTAACTCATGCCGGCCAGATTTCCGTTTATAAAATCTTCCGGCGTTGAGAGGTCGTGACTGATTTTTGAGAAATTATAGCTCACATCACCCAATAAACCAGAGTTATAAGCTCCTCTTGAGAAATTCAGGTTTTGAGAAATGCCCAGATCGAGGTTTGTTTCACTCCAGGTAAAGCGCTCCGGCGAATGGCCTTCAATACTATTTGTCGTTGATGCCCTCTTCCCTTGTGAAACAGTGCCTTTGATTACCGGATACCAACCTTTCCATGCTACATCGGCTTTAAACAACCCGGCTTTTTCCTGAACATTGTAATCATAACCTGCAGTAATAAACAGGGTGCTCAACAGGTTCTGGCTCATCGCAGATACGCCCGGCCTGACTGTTTCACCTCCTATATCAACAAAAAGAGGTGCCCAGCTATGCAACCCGAATAAATGTGCTGCTTTTTTATAGGGTCTTCGCGAAAACATGGTATCCGGGTGCGCTTCTTTAAATCTGAAAGCTGGTTCCTGGGCAGAAAGCGCATCGGCCAGAGGCCAGTTATTCATATTCTCAGTAATTGGAACTCCGGTGTTTTTTGACAACTGAACAAATGCGATTCTGTATCCATTGGCTGAATAATCATTATAAATCAGGCTGTCGCCTGACACAGAAACATTGTCGGCACCGAAAATGGCATTTGTGAATTCAAGTTTCTGGCCATTTTCAGGGTTTAATGAAAAAATCTGGCTTGTCTGGCCTGAGGTTCCTGTGTAGAATATTGACTGACCCGAAAACACAGGATTACTGATTTCCGAAAACGAAAAGATGGTAAGGTATTCTGTAATTCCTGTTTCTATTGAAATTTTTGCAATCGCTTTTCCCTGCATTCCCGTGGCAATAAACACCAGGGTTTTCCCATCGGGCGACCAGGATGGAGTGGCTGCATGTATTCCTTCCGGTATTGGCAGGTTTAACAGTGTACCATCTTTAATAACCGTCAGAAAGCATTCTCCCGAATCTTTGTATTCGATGGCTGCGACACGATTCCCATCAGGACACACAACCGGTGCATAGAATCTGCCCTTAAAACTGAGCCGTTGTTTCTTGCCACTTTCAGGATCAAAGAGAATAATGTCGGTGTAACTTGCTGTTTCCCAGCGAATGTGCGGCCTGTATTCGGTCCAGGCTATAACCCCACCGCTAAACGATACAAGTTCATCCATGACATACCCGGGGGTATGCAACACCTTTTCTTTACCTTCCCGGTCAATACTCACTATTTGTGGAATTTTAACCAGCGAGGTCTTTAATGCTATGATCGTAGAATCGTTAACTTTATGGGGGCTCAGATAATTTGTATATGAAGATGGCTGTTTTGACAACAGGATAGGTTGAGTTTTATTACCTGGTTTACTTTCCCACAAGTTGGCTAAAGTTGCCATGGATTCTTTATAAAGTCCCTTTTTATTCAGCCCTGATATTTCTTTTAATCCCCTGTTGAAAGGGGTTATTGTCCAGGGTTTCCTGGCTACACTATTCATGGCTTCTTTCCATAAATCCGGGCCATATTTCATTCTGGAAGTAGCAACGACATGATACCCTAAGTTATAAACATCGGGAACATAATCACGATACGAACCAAGACTGGCTTTCGGATAGCTATAAGCGCCCTTTTCATTCAATTGGGCGCGAAGGGGCATAGAAAAAGAAGGTACACGACCTCTGCCGGAGTAGCTCAGTGAAGTTTCAGTTGCTACGGCATCACCTTCAAGAAACCAGGAAGGGACAAACAACCCTGTTGAAACCACCACAGCCTGCTGCCCGAACAAATAACCCAGGGCTTTGGTAATTCCCTGGTTCAAAGAGGATAACTGCACGATGTGGCGGTATTCATGCAAGGCAAGTTGTTGAACCCATGGCTGGGCATACATGTCCTGAGGCGGAGTTGTCAGAATTTCTATCCGCCTCGGCGCCCATATTGCGTAAGCATTTGAAACAGCGTTGCGGGTATGCAGAATCAGAGGCGTCTTGCGGGGTTGGGCATTTAAGCCTGAAGCAACTGAACTACTTGCTGCAATGAATTGCAATGCAACCTTATTTGCTTCTTTATAATAATCTGCCGGATAGATTATACTGAAATTTTCAGTTTCAATTTTTTCCCATTTGATGGATGCAGGTGACTGGCCAATATCGTAATACTGACCTGAAACTGACAAGCTGGCAAGTAAGAGGACGACTGATAAAAAGGTACGGCCGGGAATGTTCACAATTTTAATTATAATATACGACAATCAAACAATAATTTACCGGTTTTGTCGGCAAGACTCCGGTAATATTTTTTAAACATTTGATATTTAGTTTATTCAGAATCCCGCTTTAGAATCTTTAAACAATTTGAAAACAATACTTTGCTGCCTGCCCCGCCGCTTTTTCGGGGTCTTTGCGTCCCGATCCCGTACGTAAGGGATCGGGATTGTGTGGGATAAATGTTCGCCGAACGATTTATCGGTGAATGCAGGTAAAATTATTTATTACCTGAGTTGGGTGATTCTTCGCGTGCTCAAATCGCTCAACTTAGGTTATATCAAAATAGCTCCACTCAACCGCATCAGGCAAAGGAGCTGTAATCTTGACAGTTTCTTTGCTTACGGGGTGCGCAAACTGAAGGAAACGGGCATGAAGGCTGATGGATCCGTCAGCATTTGAACGCTTTGCACCGTATTTCAGATCCCCTCTTATATGGCAACCAATAGCAGCCAGTTGTGCCCTGATCTGGTGATGCCGGCCTGTAACCAGATCGATTTCAACCAGGTAGAATGTTTTGCCTGAAGCGATCCACTTGTATTTCAGTTCGGCCATTTTCGATCCGCTTGTCCCTTCTTTAACGATGAATGATTTGTTCTGTGATTCATTCTTTTTAAGGAAATGAACCAGTGTGGCTTCTGTAGGTTCAGGCATTGAATCGATGACTGCCCAGTAGGTTTTTGCTATTTCACGATCCTTAACCATCGTTGTCATTCTCGAAAGAGCCTTCGATGTTTTAGCAAAGATCACAGCACCACTAACCGGCCGGTCAAGGCGGTGCACCAACCCCAGGAAGACTTCGCCGGGCTTTTTGTATTTATCTTTCAAATAGGACTTGAGCACTTCTGTCATTGGTGCATCACCGGTCCGGTCGCCTTGTACAATCTCGCCAGGCCGCTTGTTCACGATCAGCAAATGGTTGTCTTCAAACAGGATTTCAGGCAGGCTATCCATTATGACACTTTAAAAATTGTCAATATCGGTAAAAAGATTGCAGTTCAAGGATATATCATTTTAGATTCAAAATTAGCATTCTGCCATTCATGTATTTGAATTTGGCTTTTTGCTTTAGACATTAGACATTAGAAATTAGAAATTAGAAATTAGAAATTAGTCTAATACTGTTCCCTTTCATTCGGAAAGTCCACAATTTTTACGTCTTTGATGTAGGCCCTCACCGATCCCTGTATTTCTTCACTGAGGTTATGATAGCGACGGAGAAAACGGGGCGAAAACTCCTGGGTAATGCCAAGCATATCATGCAAAACCAGCACCTGTCCGTCAACATCGGGCCCGGCGCCAATTCCTATAATAGGTATCTTGATCTCGCTGCTCACCTGTGCAGCCAGTCTGGCAGGGATTTTCTCGAGTACAATTCCAAAACAGCCGGCTTTTTCGAGCAAATGGGCGTCTTCAACCAGTTTTCGGGCCTCGTTTTCTTCGGTGGCCCGAACCACATAAGTGCCAAATTTGTGAATTGATTGCGGCGTAAGTCCAAGGTGGCCCATAATAGGGATGCCGGCTGATAAAATCCGATCAACCGACTCAATCACTTCTTTTCCACCTTCCAGTTTTACAGCATCTGCCCCCGACTCTTTCATGATCCGGATTGCCGAATTCAACGCCTCTTTCGAATTTCCCTGGTATGTTCCAAAAGGCATATCGGCAATTACCAGCGCCCTTTTTACTCCCCGTACTACCGAAGTGGCATGATAAATCATTTCGTTCAAAGTGATCGGCAGAGTAGAACTGTGACCTGCCATTACATTCGATGCTGAGTCGCCAACCAGAATAACGTCGATTCCGGCTTTGTCAAGCAGACGCGCCATCGAGAAATCATAGGCTGTGAGCATTGCAATTTTCTCGTTTTTCAGCTTCATTTCCTGTAAAACGTGGGTAGTAACCTTGGTTACATTGGCAAATTTTGAAATATGTGGTTCCATATTGCGGGTTTCTTTCCGGAAACAAGGAATGCAAACCGGTTAAAATTTTCTTTGCAGCCCTGTTTTTTTTTACAAAGATATAGATAAATCTTATCTGTGAAGATTGTTCGAAATTTCCGACACTTCCGGGAAAACAGTAAGATTTTTATTGAATTCATCCCTGGTTCATATTTTTAACCTAATTTTGTTATTCCGCAAAAGCGACTGCCAATTCTCAGAACCTATGAAACTTAATTTTTTTCGTTTACTTCTCCCGATATTCATGTTAACAATTATTACCGGATGTGAAACCGATATTGATGTTACATCTGACTGGAAAGATATCACCGTTGTTTATGGTCTTATCAGTCAGAACGATACGGTTCATTACATTAAAGTGAATAAGGCTTTTCTGGGCGATGGTAATGCATTCACATACGCTCAAATTGCCGATTCCAGTTCTTATGGCGATAATATTGAGGTCACGATTATTGAAAAAGCTAAAAACGGGAATACCCGTACGTTTAAATGTGATACCACTTCAATCTTCAATAAGGAAGCAGGAATCTTTTATTATCCCACCCAGATAGTTTATAAGGCTGCTTTTAAGGTGCCGGCAGATGTCAATGCCCAGGATTATAACTATTCGCTGGAAATCAGGCATAAGATTACAGGGAAAGTCATTACTGCTCAAACTCCGTTGGTTAAGAATTTTACGATCGAAACTCCGAGGCCGGGGCAGGCTTATATTAATTTTACCACGGAGAGTAATCAGAAAATAAAATGGAATTCTGCAAAAGATGGGAGAAGATACAATGTCACTATGAGGTTTTGGTTCGACGAAGTCAAAATGAATAGTGATACAATTTTAAGGTATATAGATTGGAATTTTGGTTCTGTTAAATCTTCTTCGACCAATGGAAACGAACCGCTTGAAATCATCTATGCACCAGAGGGCTTTTTTACCAACAGTATTAATTTAATCCCTTATAAAAACAGTGATGAAGAAAATAATGTTAATTCACGGCTGGTCAATAAAGCAGAATTTATTTTTGCTGTTGCCGGTGACGAATTGAATACCTATATGGAGGTAAATGAGCCATCATCAGGGATTGTGCAGGAAAAACCTGAATACACCAATGTTGAAAACGGGATAGGATTATTCTCCTGTAGATTTACCAAATCATCCCAGGATAGTTATGAGCAGGGCAAATTCATGAAAATTCACCCAAATTCCGAAGAAAGACTGATTGGCAGTGGGATGAAATTTGTGAAGAAGGTAGGAAACTAATCATAGAGCCAGGTATTTAGTTCGGTTTGTCTGACGAAATGTCAGAACCCAATTGTCATTCATACTTCCTTAAAACGCTGTGCCATTTGCGTTTTGCATTGCTATGTATTTGCTAATTAGTATTATAGCCTGAAAAGGCGCTTGTACTTTAACGAAGTCATTGGGCGCAGGGTTGTTATTGGCATAATCCTTGACTGAGAGGGGCAAAGAAATAAAAATTTTAAATCCTAATCAAATGGGCAAAATAATTGGAATTGACCTTGGAACTACTAATTCATGCGTAGCCGTTATGGAAGGCAATGAGCCGGTAGTTATTCCCAACAGCGAAGGTCGCCGCACAACCCCCTCAATTGTAGCATTTACCGATAATGGTGAGCGCAAGGTTGGAGACCCTGCCAAAAGACAGGCTATTACAAATCCTGAAAGGACCATTTCTTCCATCAAGAGGTTTATGGGAGAAACCTTCGACAGGGTTACCAAAGAAACAAACCGTGTTCCTTACAAAGTTGTTAAGGGCGATAACAATACTTCCCGCGTAAAAGTTGACGATCGTCTTTACTCCCCACAGGAAATTTCGGCAATTGTTCTTCAGAAAATGAAGAAAACTGCAGAAGATTATCTTGGGCAGACAGTTACCGAGGCGGTTATCACCGTTCCGGCATATTTCAGCGACTCACAGAGGCAGGCAACCAAAGAAGCCGGAGAAATTGCAGGCCTTATCGTAAAACGTATTATCAATGAACCAACTGCCGCAGCGCTTGCTTATGGCCTCGACAAAAAGAGCCATGATTTAAAAGTTGCAGTTTTTGACCTGGGAGGTGGAACATTTGATATTTCAATCCTCGAACTGGGTGAAGGCGTTTTTGAAGTTAAATCAACCAACGGCGATACCCACCTTGGTGGTGATGATTTTGATCACAAGATCATCGACTGGTTGGCCGACGAGTTTAAAAATGACGAAGGAATCGATCTAAGGAAGGATCCTATGGCACTTCAGCGTTTGAAAGAAGCTGCTGAAAAGGCTAAAATCGAACTTTCCAGCTCAACATCGACCGAAATCAACCTGCCCTACATTATGCCGGTTGACGGAATTCCAAAACACCTTGTCCGCACACTCAGCCGTGCTAAATTCGAGCAACTCAACGATACCTTGCTCCGCTCCACGATTGGTCCGTGCAAGCAGGCCCTTAAAGATGCCGGTCTTACCATTGCAGATATCGATGAGGTTATTCTCGTGGGCGGCTCTACCCGTATCCCTGCTGTCCAAAAGATTGTTGAAGACTTTTTTGGAAAAACTCCTTCAAAAGGGGTAAATCCTGATGAAGTTGTTGCTATTGGAGCAGCCATTCAGGGTGGCGTGCTCACCGGTGAAGTAAAAGATGTGTTGCTGCTTGATGTTACGCCTCTTTCTTTGGGCATTGAAACCCTTGGTGGTGTGATGACCAGACTTATTGAATCCAATACCACGATTCCTACCCGAAAATCAGAAGTGTTTTCAACAGCCAGCGAGAGTCAGCCTTCTGTTGAAATCCATGTCTTACAGGGCGAGCGTCCTATGGCACGCGACAATAAGAGCATCGGACGCTTCCACCTCGATGGTATTCCACCTGCTCCGCGCGGTATCCCTCAGATAGAAGTTACTTTCGATATTGATGCCAATGGTATTCTGAATGTTTCTGCAAAAGATAAGGGTACCGGAAAGTCACAGCAAATCAGGATCGAAGCATCATCGGGTCTTTCCGAAGCTGAGATCAAGCGTATGAAGGAAGAAGCAGAAGTTAATGCTGAAACCGACCGTAAAGCAAAGGAGGAAGTTGATAAAATCAACAGTGCCGATGCGATGATTTTCCAGACTGAAAAGCAGTTAAAGGAATATGGCGATAAGCTGCCTGCCGACAAAAAAGGCCCTATTGAAAAGGCTTTCAATGATTTGAAAGAAGCACACAAGAACCGTGACTTTGCAGGTATTGATGCCTCTCTTGCCTCGTTGAACGCTGCATGGCAGGCTGCCAGTGAGGAAATGTACAAAGCCACACAATCGCAGGAAGGTCAGCCGGGTGCCAGTGCCGGACAGACTCAGGACGCATCAGGCGAGCCGGGGGCTGGTAAAACCTCACCCGATCAGGAAGTAACAGATGTTGACTTCGAGGAAGTAAAATAAAATTTGAAAGATTATTCCTGATTTCTGCATGAAATTTGCAGTAGAAAGGCAACCCGGAAAGGTTGCCTTTCTGCTTTTTACAAACGGTGGCTTCGGTAAATTTGTAACTTTACAATCTATACCTGTTATTTATCTATGGCACGCTTCAACTTCAGGTTTCAGCTCCTCTTGCTGGTTATCTTCGCGCAATTAACACTCGTTGCCCAGGTGAACAGGCCTGTCAGACTTGAAATTCCTGTTAAAGACGATACGGAAATATATAAGGTTGTTACCTGCGACGAAAACGGAGCGATGATCATTTACCTCAGCTCCGATACGGATGAGTCGGGCAGAATGATATGGGTTACAGCTTTTCTTGATCAAAGCCTGAAAGAAGTATGGCGGAGGCCGGTTCCTCTTCCAAGGGGATTTGTTCTGGCAGAAGCCCTTTTTGCTGAGGATCATCTGATTGGATTCTGGTATTCTCAAAAGGGGGGTTCCTCCGATAATCTCCGGATCATTGATGTGCATGTTAAAGATACAACCGTAAGGGAATTCAGTTATACGGTTCCTGAAAAATCAGAACTCTCTCACTTTGGTATTTGTAATTACTTCGCTATTGCCGGACTCAATACAAGGAACGATCATTCCCTTTTAATTCGTTATGACTTTAAAGCAGGCGTAGTTACATCAACCAGTCAGGATATTGAAGGTAGTGTTGTTATCGAATCAATGAATATTGATAAAGAGTCAGGGATGGTTTCAACTATTCTCAGAACCACAGGATCAGCCCGCAAACGCGCATATTATCTTGTCAAAACCGACAATCAGGGGCAAAAGATAAGTGAATTAAAACTGGGTAAGTTTGATGATAATAGTCTGATCAATACGGCATTTGCGTATAAAATTAACTCTACCACCGATCTTGTCATTGGTTCTTATGGACGCAGCAGCCGGACCAGGGTCGTGAACGGATTTGAATCTGTCGGGGTTGCCTCAACAGGGTTTTTCTCAATCCTGATTCAAAACAACACTGAACTAACGACTACTTTTTATGAATTCACCGATTTCCAAAACTTCTACCGTTATCTGCGCAGGCCGTCTGATCTGAATATCAGGCGGGGTAGCAGCAGGGCCGAAAGGGGAGGCCGGGATATCGCTGTGGATCATGACCTGTTGGCGCATGATGTGTTCAAATGGAAAGACAATTATGTTTTCATAGCCGAAGCATATTATCCTGAATACAGAACGGTAACAACAATGGTTTATGATTATTATGGACGCCCCTATCCAACTTCTTATTCTGTTTTTGAGGGTTATAGGTACCTGACTACGTTTATTGCAGGCTTTGATTCTACAGGTGCGATAAAATGGAATAACGACCTTGAATTACGCAATATGATCGCCCAAAACCTCCGTCAAAAGGTTTTGGCATGGGAAGATCCGGATGGTCTTGTCTTATCCTATACGTACGATGCTAAAATTGCCTCAAAAGTTCTGACAGACGGGGTTTCTGCCGGGAGCATTTCGTATGCTGACATTGCTCCGCTCAGTCCCCGCGATAAAATCTATACTGATTCCAACAGTAATATGGTTTATTGGTATGGCAATTATTTCCTGGTTTATGGTTATCAGAATATCCGCAACAGCTATCAAAACGACAGGAATAATAAAAATGTATTTTATCTGAATAAGATTGCTTTCAGATGAGAATGTTCCTGTTTTCAGGATGATTGTTCCTCCTGATGGAACCATTCCCTTTCTGACAACATGATCCCCCTTATTGCATCGTTAAACCTCAGTAACCTGGCAACCCCAGGCTATATCAATAACTTTATTTTTCCTCTTACAGGCCTTATTCTTGGTTCTCATCAATAAGGTTATAAAGGTAGAATCAGGTTGAAACTCATTGGAGTATATGTTTGTTAATGAGGTTTATAAAATTGAATAAGGATATTACCAACTCAGACAAGATAAACAAAATCTTTAAAATAACTTCCTCAAATGTCAAATGGAATTTCAAGAAAAATCTGAGTCCCAAAAGAATACACTGCTATTTTATGGCTAAAGCGTTTTTCTTCGCATCTGCCAGCTTTTTAATTCTGTCATAGATTTTGATAATAATAATAGGGAAGGTATTTTCTAATTTTTCACTGAGAGCAGGATCAACCTTATTGCTTCTTTTCAACCTCAGGAACCTGGCGATACCGAGCTAATCAATAACCTTATTTTTCTTCTTCCGGATCTTATTCTTAGTTCTCATCAATAAGGTTTTAAAGGTAGAATAGGGTTGAGGCTTTACAAAAAAAGAGGCTGCCTGTTCGGGCAGCCTCTTTTTAAAATAGTTGAAACTGATTATTTTACCAATGCCATGAATTCCGGATTGGCGAAGAATTTGACAAATTCCCTGTCATCAGCAGCCTGAGCCTTGAGTGCGGGATCTTTGGCAATTGCCTTGGTCAGATTATCGATCATTGATTTTACATCAGCACTGCGGGCTGCGGCAACAGCTAACAGATAGTAGTTGTGGCCTGATTCCGGAGCACATTTCAATGAAGTGGTTGCTTCTGAATATTTGCCGGTCATGATCTGTGCCAGAGCAACATTACTGTTGCATTTCTTGCTCCCCATCATGCTGAGTGACTTATCATAGTTATTCATGGCCAGTTCGGCAATACCCATGTTGTAGTTAACGTCGGCTCCAAGACTCTTGGCTTTACCATATTGGGTAAAAGCATTTTTGTAATCACCTTTTTTCGAGGCAAGGGCTCCAAGGTTGTTAACAATTGCTTTGTTGTTCGGCTCCATTTGGTCAGCTTTTGCAAGATGTGAAGCAGCTTCGCCAAGCTTACCGTTTCCCATTTCAACGACTGCAGCGTTGTTATAGCCTTTGTAACTGTTGCCAAACTGGGTTGTTGCAGTATTGTAGATGCGGATTTTGGTGTCCTTGTCTTCTGTTAAAGTTGCAGCATAAAGCAATTCTTTCTCATCGAGTTTCGATGGGTCGCTAACAGCAAAAGTTGCAATTTCCTCATCGGATTTTTTGGGCTCAAAGCAATTAACTTTAATTTCAACCCTACGGAGCGGTGGCAGAATCTCATCTTCAATTTCCTTGTAAACAACAGACATATTTCGGATTTCCTGCTCACGTTTTGCAACATCGCTCTGTGAATTAACCACATTCATGATGATGCGTTTATCGCCGATGTTTGAAGCTTCAACAGCCTGCATAAATCCGTTCCAGTCTTCACCGTTTGCGTAAGAATTGAACTTGATGGATGCTTCAGGATCAGGAATACTGATTACCGGATTCTTTTCTTTGGCCATTTTCTTAAACATTTCTACAACCTGCTTTTTACCAGCCTGCGCGCGGCGCTCAGATAAGCCCTGGTTGTAACTTTCTTCTCCTTCGGGTGATGCCCAGGCGTTGATGTCGATATCGCGGATGGTGTAACCCTGTTTGATAAAGCCGGCGAGTTCGTCGAGTTTCTGCTGAACCAGATTTGTACGGTTGAGCGGCAGGTTCCAGTTAATATCGTGCATATTTACTTTGAAGAAAATCTTGGCATCTTTCGTGACGATGGTTTCTTTAACATAACCATGATCGACTAAGATGAGGTCTTCATCATGCATGACTCTTGTTCCGGTAATGATAACGCCATCAGCAAGTTTACGTTCAGGAAGATCAATAACTTTGTATTTAGCTCCGATTTCTTCAGGGGTATCATTGAGTTTAACTGCTTCCTTGGGTTGGTAAAGGGTTGGAGAAACCACAAGATCTGAAGCATTCATACCAGGTTCATAAGGAATACAATCAACATAGGTATAGGTTCCACCGGTTTTGTAGTTGATGACGATGCCGTCTCCTTCAACCTGTTCGCCCTGAAAGTTAACAGGTTTCAATTTGCGGGTTGTGCCTGCATATTTGAACTCCGGTTGGAAATTCATAGCTGATTTCTTACCGAAATATTTCTCCGGGAAGGTAACTTTTACGTTAACGCAAACAGTGTCACCAACCTTAACCAATGGGTCCGGAGTGGTTTCATATTTAACCAGTTCGTAATTCTTTTCCATTGATTTCAGGTTAGCGCTGGGCTTGAACTTGTAAGTAACGCCAAGCATCAGCGTTGAATAAGCGTCATTTCTATCGCCTGATTCAACAATGTCGAGGTTATCTTTGAAAATGAAACGTTCGTTAAACTCCAGGTTTAGATCCCATTTTTCAGCAAGACGTAAATTCAGACCAACACCTACCGGCAATCCAAAAGCAGTCATAGCTTTATCATCTGGGGGGGCAGCGCTAGGGCCGAACCTGTCAATTACGTTATCATCTCCGCGTTGTTCAGTTCCATTGTTGAAATAAAGCATTGACGAATAGGTGGAATAAACTCCCCCAGTAAATGCATATACGTTTAGAAACCGTTCGGGTTTGTATCCGAAAAGAAGATTGGTAAGGCTAACCGTTAGGTTAAGTTGGGCATCCCAAACACTTGACGACAACCTGAGCGAATCAGAATCTAACGTACTTACAACCCAGCCGTTGTTAAATGTGCCACGGAGTCCAATAACCGGGCTGAACTGATAGCCAAGGCCGAAACCATAAAACAAATTGGTTCTTTGGTTATGGTACTGAAATTTGTTCAGATCACCGTAGAATTGTGACAAACCCCCGCTGGCTTGCAGGAAAAAATGCTTGTCGAACGCAGATTTTGATGCGCTATTCCCCTGGCCTGTTTCCTGCCCTGTAACAAGTACGGGAGAAATTCCAAACATTAGGATGAGAAGCAGCAGAATTGATTTGTAGCTTAACTTTTTCATACTTTTTAGTTTAATGATTATCAGTTTTTGGTTGTTTTATTTGTTCAAATTGTCAGGTCTGTCAAAGTTTTGACAAATATAAGGCAGTTTTAAGTATTTTCAAACAAAAAAGCCCTAAAATGCCAAATAAGTGTTTTTTTTTTACATCAAAAGCAACATTTGTGTTTAATTATTTTCATTCCTGATAACAGCGGTTCTGAATTGATTGTTCAGATATTTGGAATTTTTGTGCAGCAGTATATTATCCATTTTTTTCGTTTTAGTCATACGTGCCAGGAATACAAAATTTTTGCATATTCATAAAAATTTGAAAATCAGTAAATTAAAATTTTGTACTACTCCTTTACTTGCTAAACCATCGTTAACCCATTCGTTTTTTTAAAGAATTCCCAGATCACAATTCCGGCAGAAACGGCCACGTTTAGCGAATGTTTAGTTCCTGCCTGAGGTATCTCAAGGCAAAAATCTGATGAATTAATTATATCATCTTCTATGCCGTGTACCTCATTCCCGAATATTAATGCATACTTTTTAGCGGGATCCGGAGTGAAATTACACATTTTCATACTATCAGAAGACTGCTCAACTGCTATAATTGTAAAACCTGATACTCTTAATTCGCTAACAGTGGCCGCTGTGGAAACATAATATTTCCAATCTACCGATTCAGTTGCACCAAGTGCCGACTTGTGCATCTCCCTGTTGGGTGGGGTCGCCGTTATCCCGCACAAATGCACAGCCTCAACCCTGAAAGCATCTGCTGTCCTGAATACTGATCCTATGTTGTGTTGGCTGCGGATGTTGTCGAGTACGATCACAACAGGAATTTTTTCAGCTTTTTTAAATTCTGGGATACTTAGCCGGATGATTTCTTCAGTTGCCAGTTTTTTCATTTTTTGCTTTGTTTTATGGGATTGCAAAAGTAATAAACCTGTTTCATTAGTTTTTTAATCTGAATTTTGACGAATCTACCTATTTTTGCCCTCAATCAAATATGGTTAAGTTGACAAAAGTAACTGGCATTGTAGTTGAAACGCCCCTGATGAAGCAGTATAACGCCATCAAGGCAAAATACCCGGATGCATTGTTGCTGTTCAGGGTAGGCGACTTTTATGAAACCTTTGGTGAAGATGCCATAAAGACCTCTGATATCCTTGGAATCGTTCTAACCCGAAGGGCAAACGGCGCAGCGGCTTACATTGAATTGGCCGGATTTCCGCATCACGCACTTGATACTTATCTGCCAAAGTTGGTAAGGGCCGGTCACCGTGTTGCTATCTGCGACCAACTTGAAGATCCTAAATTAACCAAGAAAATAGTAAAGCGGGGAGTTACCGAATTGGTTACCCCTGGCGTTTCATACAATGATAAGGTATTAGAGAATAAGCAAAACAATTTTCTGGCCAGTGTTCATTTGTTGCCAAAATCAAGTGGTATCGCTTTTCTGGATATTTCAACCGGCGAATTTCTTGTGGCACAAGGCAACAATGATTATCTCGATAAACTTCTTCAGACTTTTAAGCCCAGCGAAGTTATCATCCAGAAATCAAAACGGAATGAGTTTCAAAATCTATTTGGAGAAAAGTTCTATATCAACACATTTGAAGACTGGGTTTTTACGCTCGACTTTGGTTACGACCTGCTTCTAAGGCATTTCAACACGGTTTCGCTTAAAGGTTTTGGGGTTGGCGATATGACAAGCGGCATCATTGCAGCTGGTGCAGCCATGCATTATCTCGCCGAAACACAACATGATAAAGTTGGCCACATCTGTCAATTGTCGCGCATCGAAGAAGATCGCCATGTGTGGCTCGATAAATTTACCATCCGAAACCTCGAAATCCTGGGATCTGTAAACGAAGAGGCTTCAACGCTTATAGGTGTTCTGGATCAGACAATTTCTCCTATGGGTTCAAGGCTTATGCGCCGCTGGCTTATTATGCCATTGAAAGACCGGTTGCCGGTGAATGAAAGGCTTGACACAGTTGAGTATTTTGTAAAAAATGGAACAATAGCCGAGAGTATCAGGCAACAGATCAGAATGATCGGAGACCTGGAAAGGGTAATCTCAAAAGTAGCTACCGGACGCATCAATCCCCGCGAAGTAGTTCAGTTGAAACGGGCGCTACAGGCCATCGGGCCAGTGCGCGATTTATGCATTGCATCCGGTGTTCCTTCCATGCAACTGATGGCTGATCAGTTGAATCCCTGTTCTTTGATGACAGATAAGATTGCAAAGGAAATCAATGCCGATCCGCCGGTTTTTGTGAGTAAGGGAAACGTAATTGCACCAGGTATATCCGCTGAACTGGACGAAATCCGCGAGCTGGCCCATTCGGGCAAGAATTATCTGATAAAACTACAGCAAAGGGAATCGGAGCGCACCGGGATCCCGTCGCTTAAAATTGCCTATAACAACGTTTTCGGTTATTACCTTGAGGTTACAAATACGCACAAGGATAAAGTGCCGCCCGAATGGGACCGCAAACAGACCCTGGTCAATTGCGAAAGATACATAACCCCGGAACTAAAAAGCTATGAGGAAAAGATACTGAATGCGGAGGAACGTATGCTCGAACTGGAAACAGGATTGTATAACGATCTGGTCTTAAGCTTAAACGATTATATCAGCCCGGTTCAGGCCAATGCCTTTGTAGTTGCAAAACTTGACTGTCTACTTTCTTTTGCAAAGGTTTCGATTCAGAACAACTACACCCGGCCAAAAATCAACGATGGATTTGAATTAAGGATCAATGGCGGACGTCATCCGGTAATTGAAAGAAATCTGGCAACCGGTGAAAAATACATTTCCAACAATGTTTTTCTGGATGATCAGCAGCAGCAGATTATCATAATCACCGGGCCGAATATGTCGGGTAAATCAGCCTTGCTTAGACAAACAGCTCTGATTGTACTGATGGCGCAAGCCGGCAGTTTTGTGCCTGCCGATTCGGCTGAAATCGGTCTTGTAGATAAAATCTTCACCAGGGTAGGGGCTTCCGACAATATTTCTTCTGGCGAATCCACCTTTATGGTTGAAATGAACGAAACCGCCAGCATCCTCAACAACATTTCAAACCGAAGCCTGATCCTGCTTGATGAGATTGGCAGGGGAACCAGCACCTACGACGGTATTAGCATTGCGTGGGCCATCGCTGAATTTCTTCACCAACACCCGCTTTTCAGGCCTAAAGTGCTATTTGCGACCCATTATCACGAGTTGAATGAAATGGCTGCCACCATGCAACGGATAAAGAATTATCATATTTCGGTCAAGGAAGCCGGTAATAAAGTAATTTTTATGCGCAAACTTGAGCCGGGCGGAAGTGAACACAGCTTTGGAATACACGTTGCCAGAATGGCAGGTATGCCGCAATCCCTTCTTGAACGCGCCAACGAGTTGCTGGCTACACTGGAAAAAACGCATGGCGGAGGACAATTGCAAAGTGCACAGAGCAGGAAAAAGACAACAAAGCAGGGCGCTGACCCCTTTCAACTCAGCTTTATTCAACTCAATGATCCATTGCTGGAGCAGATCAGGGAAGATATACTCGATACTGATATTAACACACTTACTCCTGTGGAAGCCCTGATGAAACTGAATGAAATTAAAAAACTTTTAAAAAAATCATAAATAAATTTGGCAGAATGAAATCAGGTTGTATATTTGCACCCGCTAAGCGATAAGCGAAAGTAGCTCAGTTGGTAGAGCACGACCTTGCCAAGGTCGGGGTCGCGGGTTCGAGTCCCGTCTTTCGCTCGAACCCCGGTAAAACGGGGTTTTTTTTTGCATGAAATGGATGCCCGAGTGGTGGAATGGTAGACACGAAGGACTTAAAATCCTTTGGCCATCGCGGCCGTGCCGGTTCGAGTCCGGCCTCGGGTACAACTTATGATCCCTGCTTGCAGGGATTTTTTTTTGTAACCTACTTCAATTTTTCTTCACCCTTTAGGTGCATGAACCGGGTTAAAGAAAAAGATTTACACAATGTATTGTTAAGAACTCCCGGACCATAAGCTTCAAAGAACTTTGAATATAAACTATATTTGCATACAATGAAAGTTCTGCATTGGATGCGGAATTTTCTGTTGTTTTAGAATTTTGCATACTATTTGTAGCGATTCTAAGTTATAAATCAAAAATAACCCAAAGCAATGATGAAAAAAAGGTTAGTAAATGCAGCCTGGATACAGAGCAGGCTAAAATTGGCAGCAATGATGCTGCTTGTGATTTCTCTCGGAATGGGGTTAGGTTCCTGCACCAGCCAGAAGAAACTGGCTAAAAAGAAAGCAGCTCAGGAACTTGCCGAAAAAACCGCTAAAGCCAAAACTGATCTCCTGGCAATTATTAACGACGACGGCAAAATGACCCTCGAAGAAAAGGAATTTAAGCTGGCAGCAGTTAAACGTTTGAATCTTGATAATCAGGAAATAAAGGATTTGATTGTTCAGGCAGAAGAAAAACTGGCAAAAGAAAGGTCCGCTCTTGAAAGGAAAAAAGAGGAAGAACGTGTGCAGCGCGAAAGGGAAGCGAAGGAGCGGGAAATGCGTGAAAGCGGGCCATACAGAAATATCAACCTTGCAATTGATGCAGTTGGCAATGCCGGCGATGTCAGCACTGCAAATATGAAAATCAGGGAAGCCATGGTAAACTTTGCCAATGAGGATGCCCCGGTTTTAATCCTGATAAGCAGCGAAGGTGAAATAAAGGATTACGACCGTCCCACCACGATCAAAAAGTATCTCGAATTTGTTAAAGACCAGAAAAAGTCTACGAACAAGGTGCTGAATGCTGTTTTTGATTCGAATGGAAAAATAAAGGAACTCGAACTCATTAAAAAGTAAAAATCATGACAAAATTTAAAACAATATTTGCAGTTCTGGTTATTTTAATCTCCGGAAGCAGCCTCATGGCTCAGGACGAGATCAGTCCGTCGCGCAAGCAGGCCATCGATTCTCTCGCGCTCGAAAAAGTACGCGATCTGAGTAAGTACATCAGCATTGTGGGTAATAAAGATACACCCTGGTCGGAAGCCAACCGTGTAATTGAACGTACTCTCGAACTGTTTGCCGATGGTGCCCTTATGGGGGTTTCTTCACTCAATCGTGAAGAAGTAAACTATTATGGTGTGCGCGAATACCTCGAAAGGCTAATGGCACTCAATTACGATAAGGTGAATATTTCGTGGTACAATATACAGTATATCAGTGACCTGGAACGTCAGCCCGATGGCAGGTATGTTGGTGTCATTACGATTTTCCAGCGATTTGAAGGAACCACCAAGGAGGGCCTCAAATATGTTGATGTCACCAAAAAGGATGTCACAGTTTACGTAGAGCGCAAAACCACTCAGATTTCCGGAAGAATTATCGGTTTTTGGGATGTTTTGCTGGGCGATATCAGGGTAACTGAAACCAAGCCCGGCGATTGATTTTTCGACCTTTATTTTTATTTCCGACTGCATTCTTGCATTGCGCAGGGATGCAGCCGGATTTTTAACGGAACCTCATTTTTATAGCCAATAGTTTGCTTAACCCATTGATCAATGATAAGAAAGCTTTTAATTTTTCTGTCTGTTTCTTTGCTCTTTGCAGGTAATCTTGATGCACAGTCATTCAATTCATTGCTGGGTGACGAAAGTATCCTGAATGCCCAGACCAAACAGGTGAACCAGTTTTTCAGGCGGTTTAATGCCGAGGAAAGCACCAGCGGAAACCGATATTACCCCGGCGATAAAGATTACCGCAATCCAGACCTTCGGAAAAAATACCTGAACATTCTTTTTGATAATCAGAACGCCTCTTTGACAGATCCTTTGAAAAATTCATTCATCAATGAGGTATTGAATCCAGGTTCCCCGGCATTTCTCAATTTTCATGAAGGGCAGTGGTTTGCAGAAGTAAATACAAATTTTACCTATCTGGGGAAAGAGGAGCCGGTTACGCTTTATCTGAAACTTGAAGAAGAGAACCAGGGTTATAAGTGGGTTATCACCAACGTCTATTTCAGGCAGTTTCATGAGTTTTTTCACAACCAGAACACAGGCGATCAACGCTTTCTGCACCCGCTTAGCCACGAACTGGATTTTATGAACCTGATCCGTGTGTTTAAAGATAAGGAGTATGTTGAGCAATACACAGCCAAAGATTATCATCCTGATTACCTCACCTTGTTTCTTTATGAGTTTAAAAAAGGCAATCTGCTCTTCAAATCTGTGTCCACAGTTAAGTTCCACTTTTTTCAGATCCCTGGCTGGTATTTTGAGCTTTCTGAGTTTAACCGCCCGGGAACCAATGCCGGCTGGCTGATTTCCAGCATATTGAAATTGAATGATAATGATAAAGACCTCTTGTTAAAATACCTTTACCATGAGTAAAAAGATACTCGTCGCAACAACCATCTGCTTCTTAGTGTTCACTGTAGCTTTTGCTCAGGATCAGGCCACTGTTGAAAATCAGGCAACCAAATCAAATAGTACATTCTCTGAAGAAGATCTGGCAGCTTACAAAAAACAGGCTGCACAACTGGTTACTTTTATGGAGTTTGCTTTTAACACCATAGGGAGCAGCAAATCAGAATACAAGGATAAGGACATCATCATAAATCAGTCGTTTCTTAAATTCTTTAAGGATTCGAAAGTGCAGATTGAAGATGATCTTTTAGAAAAACGTGATGTGGTCACAAACAAAGATGTACAGGCTTATTTAAAAGATATTGATTTCTTTTTCAAAGATGTGGTATTTAAATACACCATTGAAGAAATCACTCAGGAGGTGAATGAAAAAGGGGAGGTATTTTTCAAAGTTAAAACCAGTCGCAACCTTAAAGGTACTACCCTGGAGGGTAAGCCGGTCAACGATAATAAGCCCAGATTTGTTGAGATTAACCTGGATGATGCGAAACGCGAGTTAAAAATTGTCAGTATTTACACGACCCGTTCAGGGGAAGAAGAGGAGTTGATTTCATGGTGGAACAGTCTTGATCCGCAATGGCGTAAGTATTTTGCTGCAAAATCACTGGTAATGGATTCAATACCGTTGGTAACTATAACCGGCGTTGGCAAGGATTTCATTCAGGTTGTTCCTGAAGGCTTTTCAGAGGCCGATTCTACGATTTCTATTAGCAAAGTCAATATAAATACAGGTCCGGTTTTAGCAGAAATCCGTCGGATTCTAAGGACTGAACGGGTTGATATTTCGGACAATAAACTCATTTTTGACCTTGAACCGCTGAGCGTCCTGCGATGGCTTAAGCACCTGAATATTTCAGGTTCAGGGGTTTCCGCGCTTGAACCGATCAGAAACCTGTCGAAACTGGAAACACTGATAGCTTCATCGAGCCAGGTTGTTTCTTTGCAGCCGTTGCAATACAGTTCCAGTATTCTGCATCTCGATCTTTCATCAACGTATGTGACCGATCTTAGTCCGATTGCAAATTTTACCCAGCTTGAATCCCTCGATATTTCAAAAACCCTGGCTGAAGATATTTCCGCTGTGACCCATTTGGAGAATCTTATTCAATTGCGGATGAATCAATCGTCAGTGAGTTCACTTGAAGGGATTGAAACCCTCTCAAAGCTTGAATTACTTGAACTTTCCGGGGTTGTTGCGATTGACCTGATGCCAGTTGGTAAACTTGAAAGTTTGCGCCGCTTAAACATTGATAAGACGAATATTTCTAATATTGCCCCCCTATCTGCACTAAAATCGCTTGTGTATATCTATCTTGATAATACGATGGTAAGTGATCTTGACCCGTTAAAGGATTTGCCTGAACTAAAAGTCATTTATTGCGATAAATCCCTGGTAAAGCAGGAGGAGGCCCTTGCTTTTATTCAGGCACGGCCCGAAGTTAAGGTGATTTATGAGTCGGAGGAACTTTCGGCATGGTGGCAGGGGTTGAGCAGCGAGTGGAAAACTATTTTTAAATCGTTGACAACCTTGGACGCTGAACCAACACGTGAACAACTTCATGAGTTAACCAATTTGAAGAAAATTGACATTTCGGGCAAAAGTCTTATTGCTGATCTGAATGCTCTTCGGAAGATATCAGCCCTCGAGGAACTGAATGCTTCCAAAACCGGCATCACTGAAATAAGGGCTGTTAAAGATCTTTTAAACCTTCGGTTACTGGATGTAAGTTCGTGCGCAGTATCAGACCTGTCGCCTGTTTCCGGCCTTAAAAGTCTTGAATCATTGAATATTTCTTCATCAAAGATCACTGATTTAACTGCAGTTTCAGGTTTGCGAAATTTGCGCAGCCTTCAATTCAATAACTGTGCTATTTTGCAGGTTACTCCTTTGCTCAGGCTTGGCAGGCTTGAAATTCTATATGCTGATGGTGTTCCTGTAATAGCTGGATCAATCAACCAGTTATGGGATAGTATTCCTGATGCATTAATTATTTATCAGACATCTGTACTTAAAGAATGGTGGAACAGTCTGCCTGCTATATGGAAGACTGTTTTCAACAAACTTGAACCTATGGGCGGCGTTCCCACATCTGAGCAACTCCATCGCGTTGCCTCGCTCAGAACGCTGGATTTGAGCGAAAGTCGCGACATTAGCGACTTAAACCCCATTCGAAAGCTTGCCAGGCTCGAAAAATTGAATATCTCACGGATTCCGATTGCAGATATTCTTCCTTTGGCTTCCATTACCCGATTGCTTGAATTTAACTGTTCGAATACTCCGGTAACCGATTTGTCCCCTCTGGCTGGAAATCGAAAAATGTCAGCACTTTATCTTTCCAATACCCAGATAAATAACATCGATGTTGTGGAGGGGTTTAATGATTTGAAAATACTTGACATTTCAGGTACACAGATTACCCGGTTGAATGCTGTATCAGGTTGTAGTAAACTTGAGCAGTTGGATTGTTACAACACCCGCATCAGCAACCTGAAACCCTTACAGGTAATGCCTTCGTTGAAACTACTGCGGATTTACAATACCCGGGTTTCGCAAAAGAATATTGATAAGTTCAAGCAGGCCAATCCCGGAATTGAAGTGGTGTATTACTAAATTTTTAAAAGAGTGCTGAATCATTGAAATTATCTGTTAACTTCCATTTTTTACCGTCCCATACTATCTTTTCGGCTAATTTGCCAGAATTCTTCATGTTAGGATCTATGCTCACGGTAATATCTGCCAACTTTTCATATACATCAAAATCTGGTTTAATCAGGTCTGTATCGAAATGCTTCAGTAAAACAAACAGACCGGGAATAACTGCAGTACGTAAGGAACGCGATTCACAAACTATCGGACTACCGGTATTTATAGTTGTCAGAAACATTTCCATGGCTTCTCTTATCATGCTATCAGGGGTTTCTATGTAATAAACCTTATCAGCCCCGGCCGAAAGCATTCGAGCTGTATCTTTACTGCTGCTGTTTGTGGTTTCTTCAATTATCCGGAAGTTAAGCAAATCGTGGTTTTCATGGTTGCCATGATGCGTTTCTTCGCCGGGCCTAATGCTTGTTACTTTCAGGCCGGTTATTCTTTCTGATGCTGCATATTTCTCAATTACTTTTAACGCAAGCGTTGTTTTCCCCACATTACGCGACGAACCTCCGATAATAATCAGGTTTGGAATGACTGGTAAAGTTGAGAAACGATTCAACGCTTTGTATTTTTAATTGACTTATTTTTTGAAGTATTTGCAATTGAAGCTGATGTTAACGAATCACATCAATGGAAGATGCTTTAAAGCAAGCCCAGACCTCTTGGCCTGTTGCAAGTTTCATTTTTTCAAGCGATTCACGGGTTATGCGGGCATAAATATCGATGGTTCCCCTGATACAAACCTCGAACCCATTTCGTGAAGGGTTGATGCTAATGATGGTTCCTTTCAGGTTGTTTACAGTGCTCATCTGTGGCTCATCGGGAGAAATGATTACGTATTTGCTTTTGATCAGAAGGTTAGCCGGACCCTCCTCGTAATCATCATTCAGCTTTATTTCAACAAAAGCCCTGAAATCTGCAACACCTTTTACAATGGCTGTTTTTTTCGTAATAACGGCTTTAAAAAAGTTGTGTTCTCCTGAAAAGCCGGCTGCAAAACCGGTGGTTGGGCTTGAGAGTATGTCATTGGGACTGCCGGTTTGAACAATCCGGCCGTTTTCAATCACAGCCATGGTGGTGGCGAGCGCCACTGCTTCTTCAAAATCGTGGGTCACGTGCAGTATCGGGAGGCCTTTTTTGTTGAGTTCCCTCAGAAGTCCGCGAAGTCCGGATTTCATTGGTGAATCCACCGCCGAAAGTGGTTCGTCGAGCAACAGCATAACCGGGTCAGAAGCCAGTGTTCGGGCAAGTGCAATCCGTTGTAATTCACCTCCCGAGAGAATAGCTGGCTTTTGATCCAAAAGATGCTGAATACTCATCTGCTCAGCAAGTTTTTGAACCAATTGCAACGATGCTTTGCTTTTCCGGTATCTAAGCGGAAATGCAATATTCTGCCCAACAGTGAGATGTGGGAAAATAGCCGGCGACTGAAATATCAGCCCGGTTCTTCGTTTTTCTACGGCAATTTTGGTAATATCTTTACCATTAAGGATGATTTGGCCACTGTCGGGATTTACCAGTCCAGCTACAATTTCAAGCAACACCGATTTCCCGGCTCCCGATGCGCCAAGCAGGATGAAGTAATCATCCCGGGCTACTGTCAGGTTAACATCGCTGATCCTGAAACGCCCCAAAGTTTTATTCAGTTCTTTAATTTCTAGCATTATCGGGGTCTTTGGAAAGCAATCTCATTAAAAGGAAAAAAACCACTGACAGGGCGATCAGGATAACGGCCACCGGCCTGGCGTATTGAAGCCCGAATGAGCTGAACCGTTCGTAAATAAGCACCGGCGCAACCATCGGATGGTAGGCGATGATAACCACTGCCCCAAATTCGCTCATACCGCGTGCAAACATCATCACACAACCCGACACAATCTGCCTCATAGCCAATGGAACTGAAATGGTAAGAAACACCCTGGCCGGGCTTGCTCCCAGGTTGAGGGCTGCGTTTTCGAGTCTTTCAGGAACGGCTGAAAACCCATCGCGGGCGGAATTGATAAAAAACGGGAGGCTCACAAAAGCCATGGCTATAATAATTCCTATCGGGTGCCCTACGAAATCCAGTCCGAAAGAAGCCCCGATCCGGCCAACCGGCGATTGACGGGATATAACGCCCAGCAGTGCAATGCCTGCAGCAGTGTGCGGAATGACTATCGGAAGGTCTATTATTCCTGAAATCAATCGTTTAAACGGGAACTTTTTGCGGGCAAGCAACCATGCAAAGGGCAGCGACAATGCGGCAAAAATTAAGGTTGCAGTTATCGATGCAAAGATCGTCAGCCAGATGCTTGCCGTGACTTCCTTATCTGAAAATGCATCTGCAACATCTTTGAACTCAGTTGACAAGACGATGCTGATAACAGGTGCAATAATAAAAAGCAAGACCAATGCACCAAAAAGGTTTGCTATAAGATAAAAGGTCCGGTGACGCATTGCCGGTATTTTAAGTGTAAGGAATTGCGCAAAAGTAATGTATTCTGCCGATTTCACTTTAGCTGGAATATTGCAGTATTTCAAGTTATTTCAAGATTTTTGGGTATATTAAAATTCGGCTGTCTGTTCTTTTTTGTAAATTTGTGAATGATTTCTTACTAAACCCAGTCAAACATGCCAAGGAAAGTTGCGTTAATCACAGGTGTAACCGGACAAGACGGTGCCTATCTTGCAGAATTTTTACTGCGCGAAGGATATATAGTTCATGGCCTCAAGCGGCGCAGTTCCCTGTTTAATACCAATCGGATTGATCATCTTTATCAGGATCCGCACATCGAAAACCGGAATTTTGTATTGCACTATGGCGATATGACCGATTCCTCGAACCTTATCAGGATAGTGCAGGAAATCCAGCCAGATGAAGTGTATAACCTTGCTGCGATGTCGCACGTTAAGGTAAGTTTTGATTCTCCTGAATACACAGCCAACGCTGATGGAGTTGGGACCCTGCGATTACTGGAAGCAATCCGGTTGCTTGGCCTTGCAAAAAAAACAAGAATTTACCAGGCCTCCACAAGTGAACTCTATGGTCTGGTTCAGGAAGTTCCCCAGAATGAGAAAACGCCATTTTATCCAAGAAGCCCTTATGCTGTAGCCAAACTCTATGCATACTGGATTACGGTTAACTATAGGGAAGCCTATGGGATATTTGCGTCCAATGGTATCTTGTTTAACCACGAATCCCCAATAAGGGGCGAAACATTTGTTACCCGCAAAATTACCATGGCTGTTGCGCGTATCGCACTCGGAATGCAGGAAAAACTTTTTCTGGGCAATCTTTCGGCCAAACGTGACTGGGGCCATGCAAAGGATTATGTGAAAGCAATGTACCTGATTCTTCAACAGGATAAGCCGGACGATTTTGTGATTGCTACTGGTGTTACAACCGAGGTAAGGGATTTCGTAAGAATGGCGTTTAATGAAGTGGGCATCGAACTTGATTTTAAGGGCGAAGGGGTAAATGAAAAAGCATTTGTTAAGTCATGCAAAAACCCTGAATATCAGGTGCCGATTGGTAAGGAAGTGTTGGCTATTGATCCTGCCTATTTCCGGCCTACCGAAGTTGAACTTCTGATAGGTGATCCATCCAAATCAAACAAAGTGTTGGGCTGGATGCCTGAATATGACCTTCAGGGACTGGTTAAAGATATGATGGAGAGCGATATCCACCTCATGAAAAAGGATAGATATCTGAAAGATGGGGGATATAAAGTGTTTAATTATTTCGAATAATCAACTAATTTTAAAATAATAATTTGAATGAATAAGGATAGTAGGATTTATGTTGCCGGGCATCGAGGACTGGTGGGAAGCGCAATACTAAGAAATCTCCAACTCAAAGGCTATACGAACATTATAACCCGGTCGCACGGGGAGTTAGACCTGATAAATCAGCAGGCTGTTGCGGATTTCTTTGCTGAAGAAAAACCGGAATATGTCATTCTGGCGGCAGCTAAGGTTGGAGGTATTATGGCCAATAATACATACAGGGCCGAGTTTATTTACGAAAACATCCAGATACAGAATAATGTCATTCATTATTCATATCTCAACAAAGTTAAGAAGTTGCTTTTTCTGGGCAGTAGCTGTGTCTATCCGAAGAATTCACCTCAGCCTATGCACGAAGATTATCTGCTGACGAGTGAGCTTGAATACACCAATGAACCTTATGCTGTGGCTAAAATTGCCGGAATGAAGATGTGCGAATCCTACAATCTGCAGTACGGCACCAATTTTATTTCAGTAATGCCTACTAACCTTTATGGCTTCAATGACAATTATCACCTTGAGAATTCGCATGTATTGCCGGCCCTGATCCGAAAGATGCACCTGAGTAAATGCCTCGAAGACAGGAATATGGAGGCCATAAGGAAAGATGTTGGCAAATACTTGACAAACGACATTGATGGGCAATCCTCCGATAGGGAATTACTTGGGTATTTGAAAAGGCATGGGATAACTGCGGCAGAACAATCAGGTAATCATTCTGTGAGGCTTGAACTCTGGGGCTCAGGTAATCCACTTCGTGAGTTTCTCTGGAGTGATGATATGGCCGATGCCTGTGTTTTCCTGATGGAAAACCGTGATTTTAGTGATATTGTCAATAGCATGGCAAACCCCAGAGGAAATGAAATCCGTAATTGTCACATCAACATAGGCACCGGAAAGGAAATTACCATACAGGATCTGGCTTACCTGATAAAAGAAATTGTAGGGTTCAAAGGGGAAATAGTTTTTGATAAAACAAAACCAGACGGAACAACCAGAAAACTCCTCAACGTTTCGAAACTTCAATCTTTAGGATGGGTGAGTAAGATGGAACTCAGGCAGGGGATTGAAGAGGTTTACAGGCAATATTGATTCCTGAAAAAAATAAAAGGGGAGGACCCCGTGTCAACCCCCCTTTTGTCCGTGTATAACACGCTGGTTTATTTTTACTGCCTGATAAGTTTGCTTACTGTATGTTTCTGTCCGCATTGTGCGTGCATCACGTAAACTCCACTTGGCAAGCCACTCAGATCAAACTTGAAAATCATCAAATCTGAGAATCCTTCTTCGCGGACTTTCTTTCCGGTCAGATCGGTTATAATAAGCGTTGTTTCTTCCTGTGTCTCCTCTTCGAGTTCAATGTTAAACAGACCATCGGAAGATGGATTCGGATAAACTTTGAGTTTTAGGTTCAGCCGTTCCGGCAAAGTCTCAGCAATTATTTCACCTGTTTCCTTATTACGGCTGATTGTGATTGTTTCGTAGCCATTGGAAGAAAGTGCCGGTGTACCATTGTCACGAACCCGGACCGTGAGAACAAATGAATCGACTGTCGAATTCTTCAGTGCCAAAGTATTGGCTACGGATATCACGCCGGTATATTGCCCTATCTCGAATATGCTGTTGGTGTTTCCCTGTGTTATAGAATATTTGAGTATCTGACCCCGGTCAGGATCGGATGCAGTTACTTCGCCAACTACAGTTCCATTGGGAGCATGTTGGTTAATTGTGAAGGTTTCGCTTTGAACAACCGGTGCTTCATTGATATCTAAAACTGCAATATCTATTCGCTGGTCGGAATAGTCTCCGTGATTGTCTGTTGCCCTGATAGTGAGATTGAACAGCGGGTAAACTTCATAGTTAAGAGCAGCAGAGTTCCTGACAAAGATTCTTCCCGTTGAAGCCTGAATTGAGAACGCATTGTCAATGTTCCCGTCTATGATGCTGAACCTGAAGGTGTCACCCGGATCCTGATCAGTGGCAATTACTTTACAGACATAGCGTTTGTTCTGTGTATTCTCCTTTACGGAATATTTCTGATAAAGCATAAACGGGGGGTCGTTGACATCTAGAATCATCACTGTAACCGGAGCCTGTGCCCATAACACCGGGGCGCCATTATCAGAAACCAGTACCAGAAGGGTGATGACAGGGTTCGTTTCATGATTGATAGCCAATGCATTGTTCACGCTCAGTTCTCCGGTCGGAGAAATTGAAAATGCATTGTCAATATTCCCTGATATTATACTGAATGACAATGTCTGCATCGGATTGAAATCGCTTGCCAGAACAATTCCGATGATGCTGCCTTCCGGTTGATTTTCATCAATTTTAAATTCCTGTGGGTACATTTCCGGTGCGTGGTTCTGATTGCTGACAGTAACTGTAATCATTGCCGATGATGACAGTGTCGGGCTACCGTTGTCAGTGACCAACACTATCATTGAAAACAATGGATTCACGATTGGATTAAGGGCGTTGCTGTTGGCTACAAAGATTTCGCCGGTTAACGGGTTGACGCTGAAAGCTTCATCGGTGTTGCCCGATTGAATCAGGTAAGTCAGCGATTGATGCAGATCCGGATCATTTGCAGCTATTGTGCCGACTCTTGTTCCCTCAGGTGCAAATGCCGGAGCTTCAAATTCCTGGTTGTTGACCACCGGGTTTTCATTAACATCAATCAATTGAATTGTAATTGCATCTTCAGTCCATAGTGAAGGCGAGCCATTGTCGCTCACTCTGACAATCAGATTATACTGGTTGCAATTTTCATAACAGATATTACCAGTGACCATGATCAGGCCGCTTGATGCAGAGATTGAGAATGCATTGTTGGTATTGCCTGAAATGATAGTGTAAGTGAGAATTTGCCCTTCATCCGGATCATTCGCTGAAACAGTTTCTACCGGAGTTCCCGTATCAACATGCTCATTGATTGAAAAAATTGTGTTACCGGTTACTTCAGGTGTTTCATTCACATCGATAAGTGAAATCAATATCGATGCTGATGATGAGAGCTGAGGCTGGCCGTTATCGGCAACTGCCACATTCAAAAGGAACGTTGGGTTAGCCTCGAAATCAATGGCAATGGCATTGGCAATGCTCAGAACTCCATTGGTTCCAATCTGGAACGCTCCGTTTGTATTTCCTGAAGTGATACTGAAGGTAAGGGCCTGGCCCGGATCGGGATCGTTTGCCAACACCTGGCCAACAATCATGCCCAGAGGCATGTTTTCATTCACTGAAAATGATTGACTTTGAATTACCGGTGCTGTATTGGCCTGTGTAACAACAATGGTGATGGCGGCGGATGAAGAGAGTACCGGGCTTCCATTGTCCTGAACACTGACAGTGAGGTTGAAAAGAGGATTTATCAGGTAATTTACTGCCCCGCTATTGGCAACAGAAACGATTCCATTTGTAGCATCAATCGAGAATGCATTCCCTGTATTTCCACCGGTGATTGAGAAACTTAAAGTCTGGTTCAAATCCGGATCGGCTGCTATAACGGTACCAACGTAAGTTCCGGTTTCTGAATAGCTGAGAACAGTAAATTCATCGTCGTTAATAACCGGATTCTCATTTATATCAGTTAAAATTACATTAACCAATTTCTCATCCCAAAGTGAAGGTGAGGCATTGTCACTAACTTTGACCGTGAGGTAATAATGACTATTGGCTTCATAACAAATAGCGCCAATAACTGATAATAATCCTGAAGCAGGCGAAATTGCGAAAGCAGTATTGGTATTTCCACCAACAATGCTGTAGGTGAGGGTTTGTCCGTTGTCAGGGTCTGAAGCGATCACCGTTCCCACCTGGGTTCCGGTAGGAACATGCTCGGCAACCACAAACGACTGGCCGTCTTCAACACCCGGGTTTTCATTAACATCCAGCACCGTAATGGTAATGTTGGTCGATGAAGCCAAAGCCGGAACACCGTTGTCGGTAACCTGCACCAGTAACTGGAAGGAAACCGGGTTCTCGAAATCGAGCAACAGCGGGTCGTTCACGGTAATCAAACCGGAAGCGCTGATCTGGAAAGTATTGCCTGTATTACCGGAGATAATCGAAAAAA
>JBBQIQ010000029.1:0-29453 GCA_038325075.1 Bacteroidales bacterium
ATTCGTAAACCGTAAATCGTAAATCGTAAATCGTAAATCTAAAAACGTAAATCGTAAACCGTCCTCACCTCATCCGCCTTCGGCACCTTCTCCTGAAGGAGAAGGATATCCCCCGGAGAAATTCGTTATTAAATCCAAATCCGTAAATCGTAAACCGTAAATCGTAAACCGTAAATCGTAAATCGTAAACCGTAAACCGTAAATCGTAAACCGTAAACCGTAAATCGTAAACCGTAAACCGTAAACCGTAAACCGTAAATCGTAAACCGTCAATCGTAAACCGTCAATCGTAAACCGTAAACCGTAAACCGTAAACCGTAAATCGTCCAGACCTCATCCGCCTACGGCACCTTCTCCAGAAGGAGAAGGATATCTTAGGTGGAAATTCGTTATTGAATCCAAATCCGTAAATCGTAAACCGTAAATCGTAAATCGTCCTCACCTCATCCGCCTACGGCACCTTCTCCTGAAGGAGAAGGATATCTTCCGGAGGGAATTCGTTATTGAATTCCACGCCGTCAATCGTAAACCGTAAATTTCCATTCGTTATTCGTTGGTCCCTGAGCTCTCGGTTGGTGAGCTCTCGGTTGGTGAGCTCTCGGTTGGTGAGCTCTCGGTTGGTGAGCTCTTGTCGAACCATGTCGAACCATGTCGAACCATGTCGAACCATGCCGAAGGGCATTCGTAATTCGTAATTCGTAATTCGTCATTCATCATTCGTAATTCGTAATTCGTCATTCGTAATTCGTCATTCGTAATTCGTCATTCGTAATTCGTAAATCGTAAACCGTAAACCGTAAATCGTAAACCGTAAACCGTAAATCGTAAACCGTAAATCGTAAATCGTAAACCGTCAATCGTAAACCGTAAATCGTAAACCGTAAATCGTAAATCGTAAACCGTCAATCGTAAACCGTAAATCGTAAACCGTAAATCGTAAACCGTAAACCGTAAACCGTAAATCGTAAACCGTAAACCGTAAATCGTAAACCGTCAATCGTAAACCGTCAATCGTAAACCGTCAATCGTAAACCGTCAATCGTAAACCGTAAATCGTAAACCGTAAATTTCCATTCTTTATTCGTCATTCTTCATTCTGCATTCGTCATTCTACATTCTACATTCGTCATTTGAACTTTGAACTTTGAATAACCAAAATCCCTTCGTGACTTCCGGGCAAATTTCTTACCTTCGTGCTATGGAAGCAAAAGCAAAACCGGTTTTCGAAAAGCGCATCTTCTGGGATGTCGATTTTGAGAAATTAGACTATGACGCCAAAGCCAACTTCGTGATTGAGCGGGTATTTGAGCGCGGCGATGTAGAGGACATCCGCCAGTGCCGGCGCTATTACGGCGATGAAAAGGTAACAGAAGCCTTGCTGAAAGCGAAGTTTTTACCGGAACACCGGATTCATCTGGCCAGCGCCGTGATTGGAAAACCCCTTGAACAATTCAGATGCTATATACTCAGACAGTTGAACCCGGAACTCTTTCCCTACTAAAAAGGTTGATGGAACTGCAAACTCTTCTCCCTTTTTCATTAGTAGGAGGAACTGCCTTATCGTTGCGCTATGGTCATCGCAGCTCAGTTGACCTGGATTTATTTTATCATCAGAAGTTCGATCATAACCCTATTGAAGAAGAATTACGATCCGAATTCGGAGATGACTTTGTTTATGAGAGTGGTCATAAACAATTTGGTATTTTCTGCTATATCCGAAGGATAAAAGTTGACATTGTTTATTTTCCCCATTTGCCTTTTGATACTGTTGAGGAAGAAGAAAGGATAAGGATGTATAGAAGCTCCGATATTGCCGCCATGAAAATTCAGGCAATATTAGGGCGGGCAAGGAAGAAAGACTTTTGGGACCTGCATGAACTACTCCGGTATTTCTCATTACAGCAAATAATGGACTGGCACAAACAGAAATATCCCAGCCAGATGCTTGCCATCAGCATCCCCAATGCAATTACCTATTTTACGGAAGCCGAAGAAAGCGAAACTCCGGTTAGCTTTAGAGACCAGACCTGGCCTAAAATCAAAAAAGACATTTCCAAAGTGGTAAGTGATTATCTGCGATAGCGGAATCTTTGCTGACCTGTATCCGATTGGTTGTTGCTTATCGTTGCCACTGCTGGCTCAATCCTGTCACCAACGAAAAGAAGCTTGAAATCAGAGCCAGTCTGACAATAGATGAACTGAATCTGATGAACCTGGCGGGCCAGCGGTTAAAGTCTCTGAATCCTTCAGCCTGCAAAATTGATATTCCATGCTTGATCCGGGAATTTAAGAGATCGGCAAAAAATGATCTCACTGCCCTGATATACAGGATTTCAGTCGGTTATTACTGAATCCGGTTTGTCAATCAAATCGATATCATGCTGGTGTAGCTCCAGTTCCGCTGAGACTTTCTCACGGGTTGGTCTGTTGACGAAAAACAGTACAATCATAAATGCCGACAACCCCAGGAATAGCAGATTGGCTGTGAGTAAATAGCAAACAATAGCCAGGAAAGAGGGCCCTTCCAGCAAGGCAAGTTTCACGATGAATGCTGACCGGTATTCCGTGAGTTTTTCATTGAGGCTGCCTTTCTCCCTGATCTGAGTCAGCCGGGTTTTTGTTAAAACGAGACTGGTAGTGATGCCGCCAAGCACAAAAAGAGCTACCACTATCGTGAAAATCCTGTCTAACTCCCCTGAGTCGGCAATTATCAGGCCACTGGTATTCAAAAAAAACGAGATAAAAAGAAAAATTACCTGTCCGGCTATAAGTGCGGCATGTACAATCATCAGACTTCTGAAATACTCTTTGGAGGTTTGTAGTTTGAGTTCCATCTGTTTATTGATTTAATAGAATTTGACTTTCAGAACTTCTAAAAAAAAGGTATCAATGGTTGCATTCCTGTCTTTATGCTGGTTGTGCTAGGATGGTATATTCTTAATATGGGGCAAGGGTTTATCAAAGTTTCATTTACCATTATTAATTGCCTGTTTTTTAATACTTTTATACCCCGCTATGGGGGTAGTAGCCCATTGCATTGCGCAAAGATGAGAATTTTAACTGCCAGGAAACCTGATTTTGCCGGCTTAAAACTTCCGGGCTATTTCAGTACTTCAATGCCAGGCATACAACAATTCGTTGGAATCACTGTTATCACTGCTAAAAAATAATGAACCAAAAAATCAGGATTGAAATCTGGAGCGATGTGGTTTGTCCGTTTTGCTACCTTGGAATAAGGAAGCTGGAACGTGCGATGGAAGTGACCGGATTAACCGGTTATTTTGAAATTCAATGGCACAGTTTTCAACTGGACCCTGATTTTCCGGCCGGTATCACCGAAAATACCACGGCTTACCTTGCAGAACGAAAAGGAATGGCCCAAAGTCAGATCAAACAGATATACAGCCAATTAACTGAGCAGGGGCGGAAATATGGAATCGATTTTCAGTTAGAGAAAGCATTATCGTTTAATACACTGAATGCACACCGGATATTACAATGGAGTAAAACCACCGGTAGGTCCACTGAACTGGAAGAAGCTTTTTTCAAGGCATATTTTACACAGGGAGCCGATTTGTCAAAACCTGAAAATCTGATTGCCGTGTGCAAAGGTTTAGGCTTTGAACATCAGGAAATTCAGGCGGCATTAAAAGATCCACAATATAGCATTCAGATTGAAGAGGATAAATACGCTGCTTCACAGTTGGGTATCCGTGGCGTTCCTTATTTTTTGATCGGGGAGAAGTCAGCGGTTTCCGGAGCCCAGCCCGATGAGGTTTTTGAAAACACCCTGCGTAATGTTTTTTCGCAATATCAGTCACCGGAAAGAATAAATACAACGGATTCCGCAGGCGTTTGTCCTACCGGAGGTGAATGCAATTAATCAGAAAGAATGAAAAAATTAGAACTATATACCACTTTAGCTTGTCCGCATTGCAGAACCATGAAAAAAACCATCAGCGATGTATTGCCTGAATTTCCAGACCAATATCAGTTCAAAGAGATTTCGGCAAGTTCACCAATCGGATATATCAAAAGCCTGAAAAACAATATTCATTCAGCACCAACCTTGCTGATTGACGGCCGGGTAGTTGCCCGGACTGCCATCAGCAAATCAGAATTAACCAACATTTTAACAATTAATCTATGAGTTCAGAAAAAAAACCATTGCGTTGCCCCATGGGTGTTCCGGGGGGAATTGTCGCTGCATTAACCGGGCTGGCCGGCATTATCATCAGTGCTATGAATTCAGAATGGATGACGCTGGCCTTGTCGGCCGGACTGCTTCTGGTAGCGCTGCCATTTGTCAGGGTAACCATGATGATTCATTCGGCCAACGACCGTTTAGGTGAAATTGAGAAAAAGACGGGCGCCAGATAATTAATTGCAATCGCCATCGTTCGCTATAAAGCGATGCCCTGACCCTGGTCAATGGTATCGCTTTTTTGCCTTTTATACCTGAGTTGTGCGTTTGGAGTGCAGCGATAAATCGCTTTATTTAGGTAAACCCCGATTTGGAAATTGTTGCAATTCGCCAGAACCCTGAAAATGATTATCAGTGAATTGCTTACAATTTCCTGATCGATTGAGCTAATTTCCTTTTCAAATCGCTCAATTTGGGTTCAAATCGCTCAATTTGGGTTATAGTCTATATTGTATTAGTTTTGCATCTGTTAAGTTGTGACTACCCATGCGCATTTTTCTCCTGAATTTTCTGACAATCGTTTTTCTTTCTTCAGGCTCCTTTGCTCAGCAGGCCCGAAAAATCAGGCTGGTTCAGGCCGATCTGATGAGCTACGATAAGAGGCTGGGCCCCGATGTACAGCGCATACTCGGAAATGCAATTTTCGAGCACGACGGGGCATTTCTCTATTGCGACTCAGCCCACCTCAACAACGCCTCCAACAGCATGAAGGCTTACAGCCGGGTGCACATCAAGTCGAGTGATACGCTGAACCTCTATGGCGACTCCATTTACTACAGCGGTGAAACCCGCATTGCCGAGGTGTTTGATCATGTTAAACTGATTGATAAGCAAACGGTACTCACAACCGATAAACTGATCTTCGACCGGAATACAGGCATTGCATACTACCTTACCGGCGGGCACATCGTGAATGACCAGAACACCCTCGACAGCAGGCGGGGCTATTACCATACCAATACCAAAGACTTTTTCTTCAGGGACGATGTTGTGCTGGTTAATCCTGATTATGTGATGAATTGCGATACCCTGAGATACAACACACAGAGCAAGATTTCATATTTCAGGGGGCCAACGACCATTAAAGGGAAGGATACCGATATTTATGCCGAGAATGGCTGGTATAATACCATTACCGATATTTCGGAATTCAATGAGAATGCCAGGGTAAAAAATGGCGACCAGGTACTGACCGGTGACAGCCTTTATTATGAAAGAAAAAACGGTTACGGTCAGGCTTTTCGCAACATTCAGGTTATTGATACCGTGCAGGATATTCTTATTACCGGTCAGTACGCGCTATACCAGAAACCGCTGGGCTATACCATGATCACACAACGGCCCGAAGCTTTATTCCTTGAAAAGAACGACACCCTTTTTCTGCACGCTGACACCCTGCGTGCCACCTTCGATTCCGCGCAGAAGACCAAAGAGGTTTTTGCCTATTATCATGTAAAATATTATCGATCAGACATTCAGGGTATGACAGACTCGCTGGTCTATGCTTTCAGCGACTCAACCATGCGGATGCTGGGCTCGCCCGTTTTGTGGACCGATGAAAACCAGTTAACAGCCGATTCAATCCATGTGACCACAGCCAGTAAAAAGGTGAAGAACATGTTTATGTATAATTCCGCCTTTATTATTTCGAAAGATACCCTCGGAAGCGGCTACAACCAGATTAAGGGCCGCAACATGACCGGTTATTTTCTTGATAATGAACTGACAGCCATGAAAGTAGAAGGGAATTCGGAAACCATTTACTGGGTCAGGGAGGAAGACGGTACCCTTACCGGCATAAACAAAGCCTTTTCCAGCAATATGTCTATCAGGTTGAAAAACAAGAAAATGCAACAAATCGTCTATATCGAGAAACCCGAAGCAGTGCTGCATCCCGAAGGCGAACTGGGTGAAGCCGATAGGTTGCTCAAGGATTTCAAATGGCTGGGCGATCGCCGGCCTTTGAAAAGGGAAGACATTTTTACCTGGTAAGCAGGCTGTTCATTTAAACGGAATCAGGCATTTTAAGTGTTGCTTTTTTCCCGGCTTTTTATTTTCCGGTTTCGTAAAACACTTTAACAGTTTTCAGGCCGAGTCTTTTCAACAGCCAGTTGTGAATGCGTTCCTTATCGGGCGCGCTGAGCCTGTTGTTTTTTATACTGAGTGTAACCAATGCAACATTTTCTGTGGCTGCTCCTGTTATTGAAAACTGTTTTGATTCAGCATAAGAACAGGCCGTGATGACAGGGTAGAGGGCGCTGAGTTCGTTCAGGATTATTTTGCCTGTATTCGTTTTCTGAAGCAGGCTGTCATTTTCTTTTTCTTTTAGGGTCAAAAGATTTGCCAACCGGCTTATTTCAATCTTGAATTTTTCTTCGTCATTGCTGCTTCCGTCTTTTAGCGAAAATCCTTGCTTCACAGTAAGTGTGGCATCATCAAGCGAAAAATCCTTCAGTTTTTCTTTCAGTGTTTTCTTTTGTTCTTCATTTAATGTATTACCGCCATAGATCAATGTGATGGTTTTCCTCGACGGATGTATTTCCTGTTTAAGCAGATAATTTCCTTCAAAAATGCCGACACTTCTGATGAATTTTGCAGTTTTCTCGGTAAATCTTTCCTGCTCTACCAGCTTGTACCCAAAATAGATACTTGGAATAATGGTAATAGCAATGACAAAGGAGATGGACTGATTTACCCTCTTTTTATGCGACTCGCCCACGATGGTGATAATCGGAAATTTCAGCAACTGAGATACAATGACGGCGGAAAGCGCAATGAAAACAGTGTTAATGGTGAACAGGTAGAGAGCACCGAAAAAGAAATCAAACTGAGCGGTCGCCAGTCCGTATCCGGCGGTGCAGAGTGGCGGCATCAGTGCAGTGGCGATGGCTACGCCGGGAATTACATTTCCCTTTTGTTTGCTGCTGATGGCAACAATTCCTGCCAGGCCTCCGAAAAAGGCTATCAATACATCGTAAATAGTCGGGGTGGTGCGTGCCAGAAGTTCAGAATGAGCCGTAGAAACCGGACTCATTGCAAAATATGCGGTAGAAGCTACCAGACTGGCCCCGACAGCAAATCCAAAATTTCTGAGTGCTGTTTTTAATAATGGGAAATTGAAGGTTGCTATGCTATAACCAATCCCATTAATCGGGCCCATAAGCGGAGAGATCAGCATGGCGCCTATGATCACCGCAGTGGAATTCATATTGAGCCCTATGGAAGCAACGATAATGGCAAAGACCAGGATCCAGAGATTGGTGCCCTTAAAGACGATGTCTTTTTCGATGGTTTTGTGAATGGTGATAAAATCTTCCACTTCGCCCTCGAGCCTGAGGTAATGTATCAGTTGGTGAATAGGGTTCATGTTGTACCAGAAACTTTATTTTGGATCTGAATAGGGCAGGGTGCCGGGCATATTCTCTTTTTCATTGTTTACGCCCAGAATTTCAGTAACAACATAAGTACTCATTCCCCGCCAGGGCAGTGGATGAAGGTATTCCTTGTAACGCAATTCTACCAACTTACCTCCGTTGCGTTCGAGTATTGCCGCCACACTGTCGTTGGTAACACTAAACTCAAATTCGTTGCTTTGCATGGCACCGGGGGCCTGTGTTATAAAACCCTCCTGTATTAGTCGTCCTTCCCAGGTTTTGAACATATAGCCTTTTTTTACAAAGAAATTAAGGCTCCCCGCTTTAACCCCTTCACCGAAAACAAAATAGTAGCGCCACCATCCAAAAATGGCAAGAACAACGATGATAATAACGCTTGCAATAAAGACAGTTTTTCTTTTCATAAGAATAATTTTAAGGTCAGTCCGTTGATGGAACCTCCTGATTGCAAAGATAATGAATTTGACAAAGAAACTCCATGTCAGGAATCAGGAAAAGGAAGGAGATTGGGAAGAGTTGGTTAATCCTTAACGGGCCGCTGAGGATAGTTTTAAGAGAAGGAGTTTCAGCGCGATGCCGATTTGTATCCAAACCTGAAGTGGACAGAATCAACCAGCGCGGCGAAGAGGGAGCCTCATAAAAAGCTGGACTGGCTCACCCTACCCATTACACACCCATTTTGGCGTGTGCAATATCCCGGCAATTTATGGAATTGCAAATGTGGCATCACCAATACAGATGAACCGGCCAACGGGCACCTCTACGGAATTATAGATGATGTGCCGGCACCACCCGCCGGGCTCGAGGGGAACCCTGCCTTTACGGGGCAAATTTATAGCTCAAACCATCCGTATGTTACAAACGCGCACGGGGGTAAAAAGCTTGCGCAAATAGTTCAGAAGTTTGTAAGCAGCGCAATGCTTATATATGCAGAAAAGAAGGTAAGCGAGTGGAAAAACACACTTCCCGAACACAACGGACTCGGGGTAGTGGCCAGCAACCTTAGCACCGGGAGGCTTATAATACTCCGAAAAACCGCGGGAACGGTAAGAGAACATTATGGTACGGCTGATAAGCTTTTTTACCTTACCGGCCTCAATGAAAATGTAAAAACATGGAAGTACCTTGGATGATGCCGAGTACTTTACATACTACCGGGCAAAGATAAAAGGCGAGTCATACTGTATGCACGTTAAGGTTCACCGCAAGCTTAAGGGCGAAGTGCTGTATTGCATAACCAAAAGAGATGAGCAGGGAATTATTAAGGGGCCTCCTAAAAAGGAGTAAGGCTACAAAAAGCGGTAGAACCAGATAGAGCTCCGGCGCGACTGACATTCATAGCCTCACATTGTAAATATACAACATCTTTCATTGTTTTTTACAAAAACGTTAAAATAATGACACCCGATCAATTCCAAAAGCTATTTGCCGCGAAGCTTACCGAAATAAAGCGCTATGCCCAGGAAGATTTGCCGCGCCACATTGGTAAGATTGCGGTTGATCACTACCAGGGCAACTTCCTTTTGGGCGGGTATATGGATGAAGAACTCACACCATGGAAACCAAGCAAGCGGATAGGGAGATCAGACGGCGCGGCCGGGGGCTATGGCACACTGCTTTCGGCAAGGAAGGACTTGTTTAATTCTGTCAGGTTTACGGCATTTGAGGGGCGAACGGTAATAAGTTCAGCGAAGCCATACAGCAAAATACACAACGAAGGCGGGCAGGTGAATCAAACCATCACCATAACTCCAAAGATGCGCCGGTTTGCGTGGGTAAAGTATTACGAGGCCAACCCCGACGGAACCGGTGAGGATGGCGGGCAGTGGAAGGGGCTGGCGCTGACAAAAAAAACGCAGATCACACGAAGTTTCACAATGCCAAAGCGGCAATATATGGGACGCTCGGTTGTCCTGAATGAATTGATACAGTCACGTATTCATAAAGACCTGAAACGGATTTTATTCACTAATTAAAACAGCTATGAAAGAACTTTTAAAGGCAATTTACATGCAATTGAAAACAGTACCGGCGATCAAATGGATAGACGAAGACTTCGGGCAAATTGATGCCTACGAGGGCAAACCACCGGTGGCATTTCCCTGAGCCCTGGTTAAGCTAAACCAGAACTTTGACCCGTTGGGCAGCGATGAGTACGACTGCTCTTTTGGCGGGTAGCTTGTCAGGGTAAAGCCGGGTTTTTATTTTTGCTTTTTATCCTCCCCAACGGGCGGGCTTTAGACTTTAGACTTTTGGCTTTGGGCTTTTGGCTTTGGGCTTTGGGCTTTGGAAATTCGTCCCGATCCTATTGTTTTTCCGGAATTTCAGCAGGTGGCTGGTAGGCATTCTTTTTGGAACTTTTGCCAAAAACTGAAAAATGGATATAGCGCTCCGGATTCAGCCGCATATCTTCGACCAGCAGTTTGAGCTCGCGCGATGAAGATTCCAGTTCTTTGTACATTTTATCGTTGTTCACCAACTGCCCGATGGAGCCTTCGCCTGATTCAATCTTTTGAACAACCCTGGCCAGCCCGTCAACTGAACTGTTGAGTTTGACCATGGTATTCGCAATGTTCGACTTTGCCAGTGTGTCGCTGATCAGCGCTGCGTTTGTTAAAACACGGCTCAGGTTCTCGTTGTTCTGTTTCAGGTTGGTGCTGATGGATTCAACATTGACAATAATATTGGCCAGCCTTTTTTTCTGGCTGCTCAACAGCGTATCGGCCGTCTGGGTGGCATGTTGTATGTTTGCCATGGTGTTTTTCAGGCTCTCGACGGTATTGATCAGGTTGTCGCGGGTCTGCTTGTTAAACACTTCACTGATTACAGTCAGCACTGAGTCCATCGAACTCATCATGTTTTCAGCCTTCACCATAATAGGTTGAACCATGCTGTTAACTTCGTCCTGCAGGCTCTTTTGCATCTCCGAGATGAGGGTGTCGCCTGATATGGCTTCTTCGGGTGAGTTTCCGAGTATAAGCTGAATTCCCCGTGTGCCAAGAATATCGGAGCTATAAATACGGGCAACTGAATTTTTTGGAATGCGAACACTGTTCGCGATATTCAGTTCAACGACAATTTTCTTTGGGTTGGCCGGGTCGAAGCCCATTTTGCTCACCTGTCCGACTGCCAGGCCGTTAATGGTAACAGCATTGGCCGTCATCAGCCCTGCTACGTTCTCGTAGGTTGCATAGAAAGTCCGCTGGCGGTTAAATAAGTCTTTCCCTTTCAGGAAATTAAAACTCCAGACAAATGCAGCCAGGGTGACGACAGTAAGTATGCCTATCCTTAATTCGCGTGAAAGTTTGAGTTCCTTCATAATTAATTCACAAAAATAGTCAGTTTTTCAGCAACCTGCGCGCTTCATCGATCGAAATACGTTCCCCGTTTAAGAAAGCAATCACGAACGAATCTTTAAATCCTTTAACTGTCAATTCTTTAGTTAGTTTTTGGGCTTCTTCAGGCGTTTTCTCATTTCCAATGGTGTATTTATATTTTCCCTGATGGCGATACCAGGAAACATTCTTAAGTCCTTTGAATTCGCGGGCATCAGTACCGAGTTTGGCGTCGGACAAATAGAACTGCACTTTGAATAAGGGTTTCAGTATGTCATTCGTCACTCCCCTGCTTTCTTCTGAAGAATTTTTAGCTTCATTCTCAACCTGCGGGCCTGTTGTTTCTGGTGATTTTCCGGTTGATGAGTCTATCACTTCTGCTGTTTCAGCAACGGACACATTACCTCCCTTTTCCACAAAAAGCTTATACTCTTTCACCGCTTTGTAAACAGAGAGTGCTATTTTATTCTGTCCTTCTTCTGAAACCAGCACTTTTTCGTCGTGCAGGTTACTTATAAAACCTGTTTCGACCAGGATTGAAGGCATGGTGGTTTTGTAAAGCACCAGGAAACCAGCTTGTTTCACGCCCCTGTTGAAAAGGTTAACGGTTTCTTTCATGTTCTTCTGCACGTGAGCGGCAAGGGTAAGGCTTTGGTCGAGATAAGCATTTTGCAACATCGAAAAGAAGATATAACCTTCGGGTGATTTTGGATCAAACCCGTCATACTGAACATGATAATCATCTTCAAGAAGGATTGAAGCATTCTCGAGTTGGGCAACGGCAAGGTTGGCTTCGCTCCGGTGCAGCCCCATAACATAGGTTTCGGACCCAAAAGGCGAGGTTGACGGATTGGCATTGCAATGAATTGAAATAAACAGGTCGGCCTTGGCTTCATTGGCAATGCGTGCCCGGCGGAAAAGCTCGACAAATACATCGGTCTTGCGGGTGTAAATTACCTCCACATCCTTCAGGTTTTCCTTGATGTATTTACCGGTTTTCAAAGCAATGGCAAGGGCAATGTCTTTTTCTTTTGCATTTTTTCCGACAGCCCCTGAATCATGCCCGCCATGTCCTGCATCAATCACCACTTTCTTAACTTTTTGGGCTTCCATCGACAATGGTAGCAAGAATAAGCCGGTAAGCAGAATAATTAAAGAATATTTACGTTTTAACCCCATCTATATTTTGTTTAGTTTTGAACTTCGGTTTCAGGTTATACCCATGTTACCGGTTGTTTTTACAAACTTCACGATTTCAATGCTTTGCAATTGGTTTCGGCAATGGTCACTACAGAACAGGCTGATGTTTTCAGGTTTTTACAGCATTTCCGCGTGATTTTGAATACACAAATTTAGCATTAATTGATATACGCTGCATATAAAAAAATGCCCCGTTTCCCTGTTCAGCAACTGTTCGTTCTCCTGTTACTGCTTGTTTCGGGTGTTTTGTCTGTTACCGGATATTCCCAGGAATTAATAAAGCCTGAGGTAGCCCGTGATACTTTAAAAGTACAGCCAGATTCCCTGTTTATTAACGTAAATGATTCACTTTTATTACCGGCTGATACTTCGGCCCGGGCAGTTAAATCCTCAAAAAAGAAAAGTTCCATATCGTCGAAAGTAGAGTACAATGCCTATGATTCAATAAGCCTTGACTTAGCCAGACAAAAAGTTTATCTGTATCGCGAAGCACAGATCAAATACGAAGCAATAACACAGAAAGCGGCTTACATCGAGATCGATTTCAATACTTCAATCCTCAAGGCGCAGCCAAAAACCGATTCTGTCGGAAAAAGATACGGGAAACCGGAGTTTACCGAAGGCGATCAGGCATTCACTTCAGAAGAAATGCAGTATAATTTCAGGACCCGTAAAGGGTTGGTGAAGAATGTAATAACAAAGGAAGGCGATGGATACCTTCATGGCGAACTGGTAAAAAAGCTGGATAACAATATCAGCAATATGCTGCACGGAGGCTATACGACCTGCAACCTGGAACATCCGCATTTCAGCATTCAATTTACGAAGGCCAGGGTTATCCCTAATAATAAAATTGTAACCGGACCGGCATTTCTTACCATTGAAGATGTCCCGCTTCCGCTCATACTCCCTTTCGGATTGTTTCCCAACAAGCGCGGTCAGACTTCCGGGGTATTGATTCCGACCTATGGTGAATCGACCAACCGCGGTTTTTACCTCGAAAACGGAGGTTACTATTTCGGTATTAACGATTACATGGAATTGCGATTAGTAGGCGATATTTATTCGCGGGGCAGTTGGGCTGTGAAACCCTTGTTCAATTACCGGAAACGATACAAGTTTAGCGGCACATTCAATTTTAACTATGCCATCAATACGGATGGTATCAGAGAATCGCCTTCATTTACCCGTAAACGCGACTTCAGGTTATCGTGGTCGCACCGGCAGGATCCTAAAGCCAGACCCAAAAGCCAGTTTAACGCCAGTGTTAATTTTGGTTCTTCTACTTTTAATAAGTACAACCCGGTTAGTGCCCAGGATCACCTTACCAATACCTTTGGCTCGAGTGTTAGTTATTCGACCAATTTTAAAAATAAGGTTTCTTTAACCGCTGCGGTAAGGCACAGCCAGAATACAACCAACAAGTCGGTCAGCCTGACTTTGCCCGATATTGCTGTTTCATCAAACAGGTTCTATCCATTGCGTAAGCCCGGGAAAGCAACCAACCTTAAATGGTACGACAACCTTAGTCTGAACTATGCGATGTCGGCCCGGAACGAGATCAACATACACGAGGAAACGCTCTTTAAAAGGCAGATGTGGGATTCGTTGCAAAACGGCGTTCAGCATAAAATACCACTTAGCTTAAGCATTAAGGTGATGAAATATTTCACCCTCACCAACTCGGTTGACTACACCGAGCGCTGGTATTCAAAAAGCATTATCAAGCGCTGGATAAACGACACTATTTTATATAATTCGGATTCGACAACCGGTTATGTAAGAAAAGGATACCTGAAAACGGACACCCTTACCGGGTTCAAAACGGCACGTGATTTCAGTTTTAACTCTTCGTTGAATACTACCCTTTATGGTATGGTCCAGTTTAAGAAAGGAGCGGTCAGAGCGATCAGGCATGTAATGCGACCTTCAGTATCATTCTCGCTCCGGCCTGATTTCGGCCGTCCTGAGTTTGGATACTATAAGGAGGTTCAAAAAGACAGAAAAGGAAATATTCAACGGTATTCCATTTTCAATGACGGGCAGTTCACCTCGATTTACGGAACTCCGCCCGATGGCAAATCGGGCAGGGTAGGGCTTAGTCTCAACAACAACCTCGAAATGAAGGTTCGTTCCCGCAAGGATACCATAACAGGGATGAAAAAAGTAATGCTGATAGAGAGTTTTACGATCGGTACTTCCTACGACCTTGCCAGGGACTCACTTCGCTGGTCGCCTTTGAGCATCAGTGCCCGTACAACACTGTTCAAGAAGTTGCAGGTACAGTATTCGGCAAGCTTCGATCCCTATATACAAGATTCGCTGGGCAGGGCACTTAACCGGTTCGAATGGGATGTTAACCGCCGGTTGCTTAGGCGTGACAATTCTTCCTGGAATTTCTCGCTGGCGTATAATTTCGGGTCAGGCAAAAATAAACCGGCAAACAAGGTCGATCCAAATCCTCCGCCCGATGCCACTTCGGATCAGTTGCAGGAGATTGCCACCAATCCGCAGAATTACATCGACTGGAACAACCCATGGGATTTGAGCTTTAATTACACGCTGCGGTTTACAGGGGTTATGGATCCGAAAACCGAAAAAGTTAAGCGCGACATGGTTCAAACGCTGGGTTTCAACGGTGGTATCAATATTACACCGAAATGGAAGCTAAACCTGACTTCCGGGTATGACTTCGAAAGTGGAAAACTTTCCTATACTTCAGTAAACGTTTACCGCGATCTTCATTGCTGGGAAATGCGGTTCAACTGGATTCCAATCGGTTATATGAAGAGCTGGAACTTCTACATCAAAGTAAAAGCCAGTATATTGCAGGACTTGAAACTGAACCGGAAAAAGGATTTCAGGGATAACTAATGGTAAGAGTCAGGTCTAAAGTCTAAATAAAAAGTAAAAAGTCTAAAGTAAAAAGTCGAAATTAGAAATTAGTTCCTCAATAAAGGTTTTTATAGCCCGAATGAGAATAACTTTCTTTGCGAAGCCTTGAAAAGGTTAAGGCTAAGGCGATGAGCTGAGCAGCTTGCCCCGCAGAAACGGAGTGGATGCGGGGGAGTTCAGCGAAGCTAAATCTTAAATCAGCAAATCAACGAATCGCTAATCGGCTAATCGGCTAATCAACTAATTTGCTAATTTGCTAATCGCAATCCGAAATCCGAAATCCGAAATCCGAAACTGAACGAAGTGAGTTCACCGAAGGCAATCCGAAATCCGAAATCAACTAATCAACTAATCTGCTAATTTGCTAATCTGCTAATTTGCTAATCGCAATCCGAAATCCGCAATCCGCAATCCGAAATCCGAAATCCGCAATTCCCTTTCCCTCTTTCTTCCATTTCACCTGTATCCCGGTTTTCCTTATATTTGCCCCCTTATGATTTTAGCTTCAACCCTCATCAGATTGCAGAATTGGCGTGTAAACAACATCGACCACAAGCATTTTGTATTGATTCTCAGCCTGGTTGTGGGTTTGGCCAGTGGACTTTCAGCGGTTGTACTGAAAAATACGGTTTACTATACCCACTACTTTCTGACCCGTGGTTTCGACACTGAAGCAGGAAATTATCTTTACCTGGCTTATCCGTTGTTGGGTATGGCTCTTACGGTGCTGTTTGTCAGATATTTCGTGAAGGACAATATCTCTCACGGTATTACCAGGATTCTTTATGCCATATCAAAGAAAAATAGCCACCTGAAGCCACACAACAATTACAGTTCATTAATAGCCAGTACCATAACCGTCGGTTTTGGCGGATCGGTTGGGTTGGAAGCACCCATTGTGCTTACCGGAGCATCCATAGGTTCGAATCTTGCAAGGGTAATGCGCATGGACTACCGCACCATCACACTGATGATTGGTTGTGGCGCTGCAGGCGCAATTGCAGGTATTTTTAAAGCACCGGTTGCCGGGGTGCTTTTTGCATTGGAAGTATTGATGCTCGATCTTACCATGGGTTCGTTGATTCCTTTGTTAATTGCTTCCGTCACCGGGGCAACGGTTGCCTCTTTCCTGATGGGTAAAACGGTTTTGTTTTCCTTTTCAGTAACCGATCCCTTTAACCTCACAAACATTCCTTTCTATATAATATTGGGCATAATTACCGGATTGGTTTCCCTTTATTTTACCAGGGCCAATATGTTTATTGAAAGTATATTTTCTAAAATTACCACTCCCATAAGCAAGCTATTAATTGGGGGCATTGCCCTGAGTTCGCTTATCTTTCTTTTCCCGCCACTGTTTGGTGAGGGTTACGAAGTGCTTACGGATATTCTGAACAACAAGGGCGATAATATTGTAAATGGCAGTATTTTTTATAATATTAGCGATTTTCACTGGCTATTTCTGGGATTTCTGGTTTTGGTGTTGTTTTTTAAGGTAATAGCAATGGCTGTGACCACCGCCGGTGGAGGTGTCGGCGGGATTTTTGCACCCTCGTTGTTTATGGGTGGGGTAACCGGATTTTTCACTGCAAGGTTCATCAACTATTTTGACTTTATAAAACTACCGGAAAGCAATTTTGCTCTTGCAGGAATGGCTGGTGTGATGGCGGCCGTAATGCATGCCCCGCTGACAGCCATTTTTCTCATTGCTGAAATCACGGGGGGGTATGAATTTTTTATTCCACTGATTATTACATCAACCATTGCCTATCTGACCATAAATTTTTACGAACCACATAGCATCTACACGAAAAGACTGGCTTCCCGCGGAGAGCTGATAACGCACGATAAGGATAAAGCCGCCCTTTCACGTCTGAAGATCAATAATCTTATCGAAATCAATTTTCTATCCGTCAGCCCTGATGCTACCCTTGGTGAATTGGTAAAAGTGATTGCAAAATCGGAACGGAATGTGTTTCCGGTAATTGATGCCGGTAACAATTTCCTCGGGGTGGTGTTTATTAATGAAATCCGCAACATTATGTTCAACCATGAGGTGTATGCAACCACTTTCGTTCATAACCTGATGTTTATGCCCGACCCAATTGTTAGTATTGACGAAACGATGGAAGACGTGGCCCGTAAGTTTGGCGAATGCTCCCACTATAACTTACCGGTACTCGATAATGGAAAATATGTGGGTTTTGTTTCCCGCGCCAATGTCTTTTCGGCATACCGAAATCTGGTCAGGGAGTCATCGCAGGATTAGTTGAAGGAAGGATGCCTTGTATTAATAGATTTTTTGATTTCAGTACCTTTAAAATATGATACAACAGCCTTTTGGGAAAATTGCGCCATTTATTACTGTACTTCTGATCTATCAGTTATTCCTGGCTATACTGGTTGCTGTTTATGGTTATCAGGGCAGTTTTCTTTTGTTGAATGGTCTGCACCTTGATTGGCTTGATACTCCAATGTTCCTGCTTACCCACCTGGGTGATGCGCTGATCCTTACTTCGGTCGTTGCTATGATCTTTATCAGGCGGAATCCCGGATTGGTTCTTTTGTTAATTCTGGTTGTTATCATTACAGGCCTGGCAGGGCAGTTGATGAAAAATTTTCTTTTTGATTCATGGGACAGGCCTCTGCAGAAAATCGGTGAAAATGGGGAAGTGCACACGGTATTTGGCTATATGCTTTTCCGGAACTCATTTCCTTCGGGTCATAGCATTACCGTTGCTGCTGCCATTACAACCATAGCCATGGTCCTGCAGCCGAAAAAATCTCTGATGATCTTACTGGCATTTTCGGCAGCCCTTATCTCTTATACCCGCGTATATGTGGGTGCTCATTTTGCCGGCGATGTGCTGGCCGGCACTGTTATCGGAGTTGCGGCCGCTTTGTTTCTTACGGTCTGGCTTTATCCCGGAATTAACCGATGGATTACCGGGCTCTCACTGGCTGGTCTTAGAAATCTGAGAATCATTTTACTTATAACTGCAATAGCAGGCCTCACTGGCGGAATATGGGTAATTGGTGAAAACCTTGTGCGATGATCTGACCAAAAAAGCCGATCAATGAAAATAATCACTTATAACGTAAACGGGGTTCGCTCTGCCATTAGCAAAGGATTGATTACGTGGCTTATGCGTGAACGGCCTGAGATACTTTGCCTTCAGGAAACCAAAGCTCAACCGGATCAGATTCCGGTGGAAGAATTTGAGGCATTGGGATACCATTGTAATTGGTTCTCATCTGAAAAGAAAGGTTATAGCGGGGTAGGGTTGCTCAGCCTGCAAAAACCCGATTACATCGTTTACGGTATGGATAATGACCTTTACGATACCGAGGGGCGGGTTCTTCGGGCTGATTTCGGTGATTTTTCAGTGGTAAGTGTCTATCATCCCTCCGGAACCACCGGAGAATTGCGACAGAATTTCAAATACGGATGGCTGGAAGACTTTTATAACTATGCGTATGATTTGCTTGAAATCCGCCCGAAGCTGGTTATCTCGGGAGACTATAACATCTGTCACCGGCCAATTGACATACACGACCCGATCCGCAACGCCACCAACTCCGGCTTTCTGCCTGAGGAGCGGGCATGGATGGAAGACTTTATCAACAGTGGTTTTACGGATAGTTTCCGATATTTTAACAAGCATCCTCACCATTATACCTGGTGGAGTTACCGGGCTGGTGCCCGCACCCGGAATCTGGGTTGGCGCATTGACTACAATATGGTAAGCCCCCAACTTAAAGCATCCATGATGAATGCCTGGATTCAGCCGCAGGCCATTCATTCCGACCACTGCCCGGCTGTTTTAGAGATTGACATATAGTGCTTTGTCAAGTTTAAAATGTCGCATTAAATGAAATGAAATGAAAGTTTCAAAACCCAATCGGATTTCTACCAGTCTGACCGACCTAAGGAATTATAAAGTAACATTATTGTCAGGAGAAAATTAGGAGATTCTTCGCTTCGCTCAGAATGACAGCTTATTACATCTTGGGAGGGAGGATCGGGAGGATGGAGTAAGCGGAGCTTGCTCCACCCTCCCGATCCTCCAGGAATTAATAGATATTTGCCTGTCATTCTAAGCGAAACGAAGTAAGTGAAGAATCTCACTTTTATTTTACAAAACGCTGTAAATCAACTTGTTATAAAAAAAGGTTTAAATTCGCAAACACCTATAAATCAAGTCTTTGCGTCTTTTTGTCTTTACGAGAGACAAAAATATACCGGACTATTGTGATAAAGTAAGTTTAATTTGGTCAGCCAGGCAGGCTTTTTACTTTTTACTTTAGAATTTAGACTTTTTCCTTTACCCTTCAAGTGGCAACCTCAGCCTCAGCCTCAGCCTCAACTTCAACCTCAACCTCAGCCTCAGCCTCAACCTCAGCCTCAGCCTCAGCCTCAACCTCAGCCTCAGCCTCAGCCTCAGTAAACCGGCATCTCAACCTTCCCGATAAAAAGCAAGGTATTACTCAATCGTTCCCGGATAGCGAAAATAAAGGGTTTATCCACAACAACAGGCATTGGGGCACTGGTTTCATAAATTCCGATTGTTGTTACGGCAGCAGCTTCTGTTCCTTCTTCATTCATATCCACAAAGGTGTTCTGCTTAACAAAACTGACATAAATATCGGCATCAGAAATTCCGGAAAGGTTAGCCAGCGTGGGATCGAAAGCATCGGTCATGCCAAGTGCCTTCAACTGATCGTTAAGGGTTTTTTCATACTCAAATTTGAATTTCGGGATGGTAATTTCCAGTTTCTCCGGGTTGGAAATGGCATCAAGTCCGGCAGTAACTGATTGCCACGATTCTTCTGTGAAGCCGGATATATAGTCGCTGAGTGTTCCATTTGGAATAATAATATCCATAGCGAAATTCTGCTGGCCATAATTCATTTCAATTGCAGTGCAGTTGTTGTTTGAGAAAGTTTTAAACGGAAAATTACCTTTCATCATTTCCACCTCAACGGCAGCTCCGCTTTCCGGCCTGAAAGCCACCGGTCCGGTTTGCGATTTGTCAAATTTGTATGTCCAGGTGCCTTTAAAATACAGTGCGTTCATCAGAAACATAACAGCATCCGGTTCTATTTCTTCCAGCACTTTGTCAATTTTACCATTGGTATTGTCGCTGGCCCAACTGTTAATGGTCGTAAGCGCTGATGGGCTGGAAAAATCGAGTGCTGCCGTTCGGGCTTCGTAGGCGTTTTGCAACCTTTCCAGAAAAGGGCTCTTTACTTCAAACCCCTGCCTGTACCAAACTGCGTTCGCAAGCGCCAGATTGATTTCGGGATCAAGGTTAAGCAACTGTTTCGAAAGACTTTGGTAGGTGTCGTTGATTTCTTCAATGCTCAGGTCCTGATAACCAATCATATCGCGGATCTGGTTGTAGGTTTCAGCTTCGCAGCCATTGATCAGCATCGACAGGGCTGCCGTTGCGCTCAGAGGCGACAACATAAGATTTCCTTCACTGGCCTGCGCAGTTTCCCTGAATAAATTAATGCCAAATGCATTGCTCATTGTGATAACCTGCCGGTTTTTTTCAGTGAGGTTAACCGGTTTGGGGTCTTTGGGTGTTGTGGGGTTTTCTTTGCTGCATCCCGAAAGGACGACCAATGCTATTGTAATAGAAATGAGGTGAAGTTTCATAGCCTTTGAAAATTTTTGATATAGACTGTTTCGGATAAAGATTGTCATTATACAGATGGGAAATGTGAACTAAGGTTGCACGATGAACCAACAATTCATTCCCAACTAAAAAGTGCAACAGTTTAACAATGCTTCAACGGCTGCACTTTTTCAATATTTGATAATCAACTTTGCTGGATGGGTCTCCCGATGTAGTTTGTTTTAAAAGCCCCCCGACCCTAAACCCAAAACAGCACATCCGCATATTACCCAGGTAAAGAGCTTTTCGCTTTGCTCAAATCGCTCAACTTAGGTATTACGTTAAAGTCAGGTTATCTGATAACAGTCACATCCCCGATTACCGGACTTTTTAGTGCAGTCCGGGTAACGTATGATGGCGCTTCATAACTGATTACATAAACAAAGGTATTCGGCATTACCAAAACACCATTCGCCGTGCCGTCCCATCCTTCCGTGTAATTATTGGTTTCAAATATCAGTTGTCCCCACTTGGTGTAAACCTGCATCAGATAATTTGATGGTTCCCATCCGCTGATGATTGGCTTAAATGTATCATTCAATCCATCACTATTTGGTGAAAAGGCATTGGGTATCAGCATTTCTATGTTGCAAGGCATGAGCCTGACCGTATCAACGGCAATACAATCATTGGTATCGACCACCTGAACCCAGTAAGTCCCTTCTTCAAGGGTGTACTGGCTTTGTTCGGTGCTGCCATCGTGCCACAGGTAGGAGACAAAACCGATGCCAGCATCAAGCAATACCTGCTGTCCCAGGCAAATGGTATCAGCATAGCCGATATGGAGAATCGGTTTTGGATTTACTTTGACTGAAACAGTCTGACTCATCGAACAAAATTCCGGATTGGTTGCGATCACCTGGAAGTCACCGTTATCATTCATGCCAAGTTGGCCAAGTTGCCAATCCTGACGATTGTGTTTGAAGCCTGTTGGTCCGGTCCATTCATAATTGAGGATTTGCCCATCGAATGAACCAGAATGTAATGTAAGCGTATCGCCTTCGCAATAAACCCCTGCGCCATCGGCGTATATTGCCGGGGCCGGAAGGATCTCAGCCATTCCGTTGACATAAACTGCCGGTAAGGAGTCGTTGCCCGAAGCATAAATTGCACACTGCAACCAGTTCCATGTCAGGTTGCTGTTACCTGCAACCAACGAGTTAAAGACGAGTGAGAACAGCTCCTGTCCACCTACAACCGTAGCAGAACTATCAAAGATGGAATATCGGATCTGCAGTATATTTCCGACAATGCCGGTACTGAAGGTGCCGTTTTCGAGCGACCCGTTTACATTTGTCAGGCCACTGAATGAGATGATCGTAGGATCAAATTCCAGTTCAATAACAAAAGAAGAAATGCCGGTGAAATCTCTGGCTTCTACCGGTATAACTACAGGCAGGTTGAGGCAGTAAGTGACCGTATCAGCCGAAATTTCAACTTCACCCACGACAATGTTCAAAACATCGAACTCCTGTGAAACACTACATCCATTCGCATCCAGTACATAAGCAATATAGGGCCCGACAGCCATGTCATCAAAGAGCGAAGAATTCTGCCAGTCGGTGCCGTTGTTTGTGAGTGAGTATTGCAGTGGTAGGGCCGGACTGTCGGCAACAATGTTGGCACTTCCGTTTGGAAGACTGTTCATGGCATTGGTGACTTCAATATTGGTAATGATGGGACTGCTGATCGCAATCTCCATGGTCACTACCACGGTGCACAGACCGGCATCCGGGGTGAAGGTATAGGTGGTTGTTCCGGTTGTGATTGTATTGATGACCGCCGGGTTCCAGGTACCGGTGATGTTGTTGGTTGATGTCAGCGGAAGGTCAGGCGCAATGCTGTTCTGGCAAAGCGGACCGATCTGGACAAATACAGGTGTGATCTCATTGGAAATCTCAATGTCCATGGTCACCACCACGGCACACTGCCCGGTAGCCGGGGTAAAGGTATAGGTGGTTGTTCCGGTTGCAGCCGTATTGATGACCGCCGGGCTCCAGGTACCGGCGATGTTGTTGGTTGAGGTCAGCGGAAGGTCAGGCGCAATGCTGTTCTGGCAGAGCGGACCGATCTGGGCAAATACAGGCGTGATCTCATCGGAAATCTCAATGTCCATGGTTACTACCACGGCACACTGCCCGGTAGCCGGGGTGAAGGTATAGGTGATAATCCCGAAGGTTGCCGTATTGATGGTTGCCGGGTTCCAGGTACCGGTGATGTTGTTGGTTGAGGTCAGTGGAAGGTCAGGCGCCACACTGTTCTGGCAAATCGGACCGATCTGTGCAAATACAGGTGTGATCTCATTGGAAATCTCAATGTCCATAGTCATCACCACCGCGCACTGCCCTGCATCCGGGGTGAAGGTATAGGTGGTTGTTCCGGTTGCAGCCGTATTGATGGTTGCAGGAACCCAGGTGCCGGTAATTCCGTTTGTTGAGGTCAATGGCAAATCAGGGGCAATGCTGTTCTGGCAAAGCGGACCGATCTGGACAAAGTCCGGGGTAATATTTTCGTTAATGACAATGGTCAATGTTGCAGTAGTAGCGCACTGTCCGGCATCGGGGGTGAAAGTGTAATCTGTGGTTACTGTGTTGTCAATTGTCGGGCTCCAGGTACCTGTGATGCCATTTTCAGAAATGGTAGGCAGTTCCGTTATGAATGCACCCGAACAGTATGGGCCGACGGCTGCAAATGACGGAACCGTTTCACCGGCAACCGTAATCGTGGCTTCTTCCGAGGTAGCTTCGCACCCATTTTCATCGGTGACAATATATAGTAAGGAATAGATACCTACAGTTGCAGATGTAAATACAGGATTGGGTACATTGGTTGCATCCAGGTAAACTGCTCCGATGCCTGTCCATAAATGGGTTATGATAACTCCTGTGCCACCGCTGTAAGTCCCGGTTAACGGCAATGGCTCATTGATGCAGAGGGCTGCAGTCAATGGGGATAATAGCGCAAACAACTCTTCAGGTTGTGTGATGATAACTTCGCCGGTAATTTCGCATCCGGCAGCATCACTTATTATATAGGTATAGGTGCCGGCAGCTTGTCCGGTAAACTCACCTGTAAAATTTGTGTTTCCGTCAAGGCTAAAGGTGTAGGGCGCTGTTCCGCCGGAAGCGATAAAGGTGACAATGCCGCCAGAATTGCCAAAGCACAAGACCGGGGTAATATTAATATCAGTCATCAGGTTGTTAATGGTGATGGTCAGCGAAGATTCAGCCGGCGGGCAACTGCCATCATTCCCGAGACCATTGACAGTGAGGGTCAGCGTAACGCTGCCCAGGGTTATATCGTTGGCACCTAATATATAGGTAGGATTAAGTGCAAATTCATCGTCAAAGGTTCCGTTGCCTGATGAAGTCCAGTGCAAAATGCTGTAATTTTCAGCGGTTGCGGAACTCAGGATAACCGGCAAAGGTGAGCAGAGTGTCAGAGATTCACCGGCATACGCATCGGGCAGGTCAAATACATGAATTGTGCCCAGTTGCAGGCTGTCGCAACCGTTTATACCGACTTGAATGGTTGATAAATTATAATCTCCCGGCACAACATTCCAGATAATGGTCACTGAATCGGTGGTTTCGGGTAGGATCGTCACAATGCCAACCACATCCGTGTATTGCCAGGTGTAAACTGACCCGGGTTCCCCATCAATGCGGTAGTGTCTTTCAGCACCCATACATACCCTGTCGATCTCATAGCTCTGGCCGGCTGCCATGTAAGCGACGGCTGAAAGCATGATTAACAATAGGTATTTTAGTCTGTTCCGCATTTTAAAAATCAGTTAGCATTTGGCAATCCCGAAATTTCGGGACAGTTAGCAAAAAAATCCGAAATCCGAAATCTGCAATCCGAAATCCGCTTGTCTTTCATTTTCTTGTTTTCATTCTTTTGGCAATCTATTTTCCTTCCTTTCATTGATTGGGCGATGGTTGGCGAACAATCCGCAATCCACAATCCGCAATCCTCAATTCTCAATCTGCAATCCGCAATCCGCAATCCACAATCCGCAATCCTTAATCCGCAATCCTCAATCTGCAATCCGAAATCTTGTCTTTCATTTTCTTGTATTCATTCTTTTGGCAATCTATTTTCCTTCCTTTCGTTGATTGGGCGGTGGTTGGCGAACAATCCGAAATCCACAATCCGCAATCCGTAATCCGCAATCCGCAATCCGTAAACCGCAATCCGTAATCCGCAATCTGCAATCCGCAATCCTCAATCTGCAATTCTCAATCCGCAATCCACAATCCGCAATCCGTAATCCGCAATCCTTAATCTGCAATCCGAAATCTTGTCTTTCATTTTCTTGTTTTCATTCTTTTGGCAATCTATTTTCCTTCCTTTCATTGATTTGGCAGTGGTTGGCGAACAATCCGCAATCCGTAATCCTTAATCCGTAATCCGCAATCCGCAATCCACAATCCGCAATCCTTAATCCGCAATCCTCAATCTGCAATCCGCAATCCTCAATCTGCAATCCTCAATCCGCAATCCGCAATCCGAAATCCGCAATCCGCAATCTGCAATCCGAAATCCGCAATCCGCAATCCGCAATCTGCAATCCGAAATCCGAAATCCGCAATCCTTAATCCGCAATCCTCAATCCGCAATCCGCAATCCGTAATCCTCAATCTGTAATCCTTAATCCGCAATCCTCAATCTGTAATCCACAATCCGCAATCCGTAAACCGCAATCCGAAATTGATCAAGGATTATACTGATAAATCGGTGACCCTGCCGGCTTCGGTTTTATCGTTAGGGTAACCGAAACTGAAGGATCTGTATTTATACCATTTGCATCGCTAACCTGTATTACACGGTAAGTGGTGCTTGTTGAGGGCGATACTGAGATAACATACGGATTGTCGTAGATATCACTGTATGTGGTCGTTACTGGTGGATTGATACCGTCGTCGGCTTCAATTATGAAGCTCCACGGAGCCTCACCGGTAAAATGAACAAGCATATCAGCCGAATCCCCTCTACAAACCTCTTCTGGGTTAATCACCAGAGTTGCCGTTGGTAATGCCGGTAATACCAACATAATTCCAACTCTCAGATTATTAGTCGGACAACCATTGACCGCAGTTACTTTATAATAGTATGTACCCGGAACCAACCAGGTGACCTGAACAGTCGCTCCGGTGTTTATTCCACCCATAAAGAAAGCTTCAGCAAGGGTGCAATTGCCCGGTACTACAGCTACGTTCAAGCCAATAACATCGTTGTAAAGTTCCCAGGTGTATGTTTCGCCCGGTACTTCGATGACTGAAAGTTCACTGGTCTGACCTGCATACACATCATTCTGAGCCCTGGCAGGAGCCAGCGCCAACAGCAGTGGTATCGCTACCAGCAGCAGTCTCAGAAGTATGTTAACAGGTCGTTTCATTCTTTATTTTTCTTTTTTTGGTCATTGAGACGTAGCGTGCTACGTCTTTTACGGTTTTTTGTTTGCGACGCGGTGCGTCTTTCCTTTTTTTACGTTTTGTCTCTCAGTCTATTTTTTCACCTCATCCGCCTTCGGCACCTTCTCCTCAAGGAGAAGGACTTTTCTGGTTAAGCTAATGTCACTTCGTAGCTTATTCTCAATTTCTCAGTCAATCCTTATCTTTTCGTCTCACCGTCTTTTCGTCTCTTCGTCTCTCAGTCTCCTTGTCTCCTTGTCTCTCACTCTCTCACTCTCTCAGTCTCTTCGTCTCTCAGTCTCCCTTTCTCCCTTTCTCCTTGTCCCTTCTTTCAGGGCATAGTTCTCCCTTCACGCTTGAAAACTGGCGTTTGCTTCCCCGTAAAATGCACCCCCTAATGGTTCCTTTTCTTTGGGATAATGAGTCTATCTTATTGATTTTTAATTCACCGATGCTTCCTGGCGGACCCTCGCCCGGGCATCTGTCTGCAATTGTGCTTCGTGGTCTTCGCCATCGTCGTTGCTGACTGATCGAACTACCGGGAGGCCATTCCCTTCCGGGGGGACGAGTGTCTGGGGACGAGGGACGGTTCAAATTCGGATTTTCGATTTTCGATTTTCGATTTAAGAGGATTACAATTGGCAATCTTTCCTCTTCAATCTGCAATCCGCTCCCGATAGCTATCGGGACCGAAGTCCGCAATTTCAATCCAGGTCCACACCGATCTTTTGTTGCATTCCATGGAGGCGGCAGTCCGGTCAGCACATCTGGCGTTCTCAGCCTTGTGTACCGGCGACCCACATCCACATCGGGTCCGTGCTTATTTTGATTGTTACGCATTCATTAGTAGTTAGTTAGTGAATAATCGTTTTATTGGTATTCTTTCGTTACTATTGGTTTTTCCATGCATCCTAAAGGAGGACAAGCTCAAAGTTGAAATTGAACTCCGATCTGGAAACGAAATCTGAAAATGGTTTGCGTTTCTCCTCGACTCATCAGTTTGCTCCGCAAAGGCGGGGTCATTACCAGAACCCTTTACTTCACTGTAGCACACTTCGTTCCGATATCTACCGGAACTGCTCAGTGCGACAGCGTTGACAGAGGATAGTGAAACCCGGGAATTTCCCCTTGTCTCCATTTCTCCCTCTCCCCTTGTCACATCCTGCAATCCGAAACCGAAGGTTAGGTAAAGCACTTTGACTTCACTCAGTGTGACAGAGGTGGGAAAGCAATCTGCAACCCGGACCTTTGGCTTCGATGCATTTTGCGAATTCTGCGTTTCTGCTCTATTAAGCAGATGCCTCGCAAAACACTCAGCCACCGGCCATTTGCTCCATCCCTCCTTGTCAATGCTTTGAAATCCGAAATTCGAAATCCGAAATCCGAATTCACTAGCTCCGCTATACCTACTGCATTCCAGCATGGTTTCCTCCATAGTTTATGGGATTAATATTGTTTACAACGTGCTCACTCCCTGCGCATTATATTATCGGGCATAGTGGTGGCTCTACGTATACCTATATATACTGTCGCACACCTGCTCAGCCCCTTCGGGAATGTGAAGCTCATATTAAAAGCGCGTTTGCATTGCTAACTTTTTTTGTTCGACATAGAGTTCCATAATGCATTGCAGGAATGAACCGGTTATGCACAATGTTGTGCAAAACCATCAATTTTACAGACTTCGTTTGCCTGACCTTGGCCGGCCCCGGGTTTACATTCGCCGATTTACCACGGAAAAAGCCAAAGGCAAAGCCAATGGAGTTGTCCACGGAATTCTACGGTTACTGCATTCCACAAGCCATTTGGCATTTTGCCTGACATTGGAATCTGTAAAACCTTTCAGTTTCTGAATCCTCAGGCCTGAATGCAGGCTGGCGGGAGTCCGAAATCTGAAATTCCTCTAAAGCAATCCGGAAACTCTTTTCCGGCTTTTCATTTATAGGGTGCCATCAAACCGGAACCAACAGGTTCACAGCTCAGGCGGGAAGGTCATTCTGCGTAAATGTGTGCACTGACCGTGCTAACCAGTCAACAGAAATTTTGGTATTCCATGTTCCCGTTTCTGCCGTTGCACAAGCCTGTCAACTGACAGGTTTCCGTTTCCGGGATGCGGTGCAGATACACTGATGGCTACGAATCCGGGTTGCCCGGAACGTGTAGCTTTCTCAGCCTCAGGAATTTATGCATGGTTAACTTTGTTTCTGCAAATCCGTTCCAGGATATTGGTAAACCTGTTCAGCTACAATGCCATATGCGCTAAATCCCGCGCCCGGCCTGTACTGCCCGGTTAACCCGACCATCCATAAAACTTCTTCACTGTTTAACACATCTCAATGTTTTTAATTCAAAATGGTGTCTGTGCAAATTGCTTTTCCAAACCAGGCGGAAAATTTCAAAACGAAATGTTGAATGCCGAAGGCATATCAGGATTTCTCCCAATATTCCATTCTTCCATCATTCCATTTTTCCATTCTTCCATTTCCAATCTTCCAATCTTCGAATCTGCCAATCTTCGAATTTGCCAATCTTCGAATTTGCTAATCTTCGAATTTGCCAATCTTCGAATTTGCTAATCTTCGAATTTGCCAATCTTCGAATTTGCCAATCTTCGAATTTGCCAATCTTCGAATCTGCCAATCTTCGAATTTGCTAATCTTCGAATTTGCCAATCTTCGAATCTGCTAATCTTCGATTTTGCCAATCTTCGAATTTGCTAATCTTCGAATTTGCCAATCTTCGAATTTGCCAATCTTCGAATTTGCTAATCTTCGATTTTGCCAATCTTCGAATCTGCTAATCTTCGAATCTGCTAATTCTTATTTGCACAGCTTCTCCCGGCCTAAGACGGGATTTACACATTTACACATCGTTTATCCATTTTCATCTGCCTTTCTCATTCCAGCCTTCCTCCCGGCCAGTGCATAATTTGCACCAGCCGGAAAGTTTGCTTGGTTTGAAAAAGCAACAAATGTTTTAAACCAATAATCCCTTCGGATTATGGAAGTTTCTGGATAAATGCCGGCATAGTAGCACCTGCATTGATGGTAGGCCTTGCCAGAATGGTATAGGTAGCTTCTTTTGCAAACTCAGTAGCTGCATCACAAGGATCTGGTGTTCCCGGCCATGGGCCTGGGCCCCAGATATCACTTTCGGTATAACCTGTTGGCAAATGACCATCAATTCCAACAAGGATTGGCTGATCGGCCAGGGTTTCGAAGTTTACATTGTCAATAACAATGCGGATCAGGATAGGTGTTCCTGCAACGGCATCGGTAATGTTAGCAAGGGCGGTTGAAATAAAGTCTCCACCTGCAATATCACCT
>JBBQIQ010000030.1:0-29406 GCA_038325075.1 Bacteroidales bacterium
AAATCAATATCGTTCGTAATCTCTGAAATCAGGTCAACCTGATTAATGAAACACGATTCTTCTGTGATCTGTTTGCTTATTATCAGAAATTAACCTGAGCAGGTAAATTCCGCTTTTTAAATTTTCTTTTGACAAAACAAACAAGTTGCCCTTCCCAGCAACAATGCGTTTAACCAATCTTCCCTGCAAATCAACTAACTCAATGTTAGCATCCTCCTGCTTTTTGTCAAATTCTATATTTATATAGTTATTCGCCGGATTGGGATAAACTTTGACATGGCTCAACTGATCATCCGTAACACCTCCTCCCAGTTCTTCTGCATACAATACAATATCATCAATCATCCAGCCTTCCTGCCCTGTATCGATATCATCGCTGATAAAATTAAACCGCACAATCATCGTATCACCAACAATTCCCCACTCTTTATCTTTCACAATAATTCCGTGCCAGAAAATCATCTTGCTTTCCCATCCATCGGATGTTCCGGAGAATCCTGGTTCTCGGTTAAATAAGGTATCTTCCTCGTGATACAATCCATCACCGCCATAAGGGGAAGCGCCGGGATAAAAGGTATCCCTGATGATATTCATCCAGGATATTCCTTTATCGTAAGATATAGAGATATAGCCGCCATCCTTGCCGGGATCGGTGTCGAGCTTTTGTTTGAATTTGATAAATAAGTTCCATGGGTAAAAATCACCATAATTCTGAGAGGAGAGATAAATATCAAACCATGAATGGTTATTGGGTGGGTAGGCTGATAAAGTATCGGTGACGATCGCATTCAGGCCGGAATAAGCCTGATCGAAAATTTGTTTCTGCGGTCTCCCGATTTGCCAGCTATTTCCTGGTGAAGGCTTCAGGAGCAGACTCTGGGTCGGGGTTTCAAAGCTGATAGAGTCCTGTGTGAAATAATACCATTGACCAAACAACTGCATGGCCAATATCAACATTGATGTCGTTAAAAAGAACCTTTTCATAATAAAAATTGTATAAATCTATAACAAATCGTTACTTCTTTTTTATTTCAAATATACAGGTTCCTGATCAAAGTCTCTGCTTTTTTTTATTCGCAAAAATCTTTTGTAAATTGTTATTTAATTGTCAATGTCGCGTGGTTAAGTAAAGCGCTTTTTCGCTTTGCTCCAATAGCTCAACTTAGGTTTAATGTTTAAATGTACCAGGTTGAAAAAATAGAGAATGGATTGTTGCATTTTTTTTATTTCTATCGTATATTTATCGGCATTATTAACCAAACCTTAATGGCCATGAAAAAGAGATTATTAACCACAGCATTGTTTATCCTGTGCTCAGGCGCATTTACGTTTGCGCAGGTTGAAAAAGGTAACTGGCTTTTTGCCGGTTCGAGTAACTTCGGAATTGAATCCGGAAAAGAAAAGATTGAATCGGGTAGCACAACCGTTGATGGTTACAAATTTTCCTATATTGACTTCGCCCCAAAAATCGGCTACTTTATCATTGATAAATTGCCTGTCGGACTAGCACTGGATATGTATATTAATAAGGAAAAATCAACCGATCCCGATACAGAGAACAAGTGGACCGGATTTATGGTTGGTCCTTTTGTTCGTTACTATATCACTGACCTTGATGGATTCATGCCCTATGCTGAGGCTGGCATGGCAATTGGTTCAGGAAAATCCATATACACTTATGCGGGTGATGAAAATGAGAATAAGTTCAAAATGTTCTCCTACGGCATCGGTGTCGGGGGAACCTACTTTATTACAGATAATGTTGGTGCAGACCTTCAGATTGCTTATGGAATGGAACAGGATACTTATAAAGTTGATGCATCCGATCGCGCTGAAGGAGATGATGTGACCTACAAATATGGTGGTATAAAGTTGAATATCGGCTTTGTAATTTCAATAGGAAAATAAGATTGATTTATCGGGCTAAGTTGCCCGGTAGTGTTCAAATGAAGCCACAAACAGGAATTTTTCCTGTACGTGGCTTTTTTTTCAATGCCAGCCAACAACAGCGAATATTCAGGATTTGATTTATTCTGTATGTTTGCAACCAATAGGTCATTAAAAATAAAAAACTCTTATTTCTTCATCTATGTCCCGCAAACTTAACAGGCCTGAGCGATTTAAATCCGTTATTTCATGGTTTGAACAAAATATGCCGGTTGCTGAAACCGAACTTCACTATGTAAACCCTTATGAACTTATTGTAGCTGTGATACTATCAGCTCAATGCACCGATAAACGGGTCAATATCATTACCCCGCCTTTTTTTGAACGTTTCCCCGATGTTTTTTCGTTGGCTGAAGGTAATGAAGATGAAGTCTTTGAATTGATCCGTTCCTGTTCATATCCCAACAATAAAACCAAACATCTGTTGGGCATGGCCCGCATGCTGGCCGGAGAATTTAAAGGAGTTGTACCTTCCGATATTGAAACGCTGCAGAAACTGCCGGGCGTGGGCCGGAAAACAGCCAATGTTATTGTTTCGGTTGCTTTTGACCTGCCTGCCATGGCTGTCGATACCCATGTTCACCGGGTTTCAGCCCGCATAGGCTTGACATACCGATCGAAAAACCCGCGCGAAACTGAAAGACAGTTGGTGCAATACATTCCTGAAAGCAAATTAGCCATTGCTCACCATTGGCTGATTCTGCACGGGCGTTATGTTTGCATTGCACGAAAACCCAAATGCTCAGAATGTGGATTGAAGGAATGGTGCAGATTTTTTAATGGGAGTATGAGATGATTGAATGATTGATCAGCGCTAAATGATGTAACCCGCTCTTTTCGATAAATTTATTTTAGCAACAAGAACAGTCTCTCTAATGTTGTTTTTCATATTCCCCTGATTCCTTCAAACCAAACTGCTTATAACTTGTTTAACATGGCAAAATCATCATTAAACAGTTAAATTTTAAAATAGAATGAGCACATTAAAAAAAGGTGATAAAGCCCCGGCTATAAATGCCACTGATCAGGATGGTAACACGCTGTCGCTCGAAGCTTTAAAAGGAAGAAAAGTTGTCCTTTATTTTTATCCCAAAGACGATACTCCCGGATGCACCGCCGAAGCCTGCAGCCTTCGCGACAACTATCAGCAACTCATAAGCAATGGTTACTCAGTCATTGGTGTTAGCCCCGATAACCAGAAATCGCATCAAAAATTCGTCGAAAAGCATGAATTGCCGTTCCCTCTGATTGCCGATACCGATAAAACTATTCTTAATGCTTATGGCGTATGGGGGCCTAAAAAATTCATGGGCCGCGAATACGATGGGGTTATCAGAACTACCTTCATTATTAATGAAAAAGGTATTATTGATGAAGTAATAACGAAAGTTGATACCAAGAACCATGCTTTCCAGATTTTAAGTCAGTAATAGTACCTTTGTATTCTTTGCAATCTTTGGATTCTGAAAACCTGGTGGATGAACGTTCTATTCCAGGTTTTTATCTTTTTTCGGGAATGTCGATAAGTTTCCTGATAAAAACCAAATCTGGTTTGTTGAATGATTTATGTTTAGCTATCTTTGAATTTCTGAATATTTCATCGGAAATAATTGTAACACATTCATAATATGAGTAAAGAGCCAAAAGAAAACAACCTTGAAAAGTTAAAAGCGCTTCAACTGACCCTCGACAAAATCGAGAAGTCTTATGGAAAAGGTACCATCATGAAACTGGGCGATTCACCTATTGAAGAAATGGCTTCTATTTCCACAGGATCCATATCGTTAGATAATGCGCTTGGAGTCAATGGTTTACCCAAAGGAAGAGTTGTTGAAATTTACGGACCTGAATCATCAGGTAAAACAACACTGGCCCTGCATGCCATTGCCGAATCGCAAAAAATGGGCGGTATCGCTGCTTTTATTGACGCAGAGCATGCTTTTGACCGTTATTATGCTCAGAAGCTGGGCGTTAACATCGACGATTTGCTTGTTTCACAACCTGATAACGGCGAACAGGCCCTGGAGATCACGGAAAATCTGATCCGCTCAGGCGCCATCGATATCATCGTCATTGACTCAGTAGCGGCGCTAACTCCCCGTAGTGAGATTGAAGGCGAAATGGGCGACTCCAAAGTAGGTCTTCAGGCCAGGCTTATGTCGCAGGCTTTACGCAAGCTAACGGCCACCATCAGCAAAACAGGATGTTGCTGTGTCTTTATCAACCAGTTGCGTGAGAAGATCGGAGTTATGTTCGGGAACCCTGAAACTACCACCGGAGGGAATGCCTTGAAATTCTATTCTTCGGTCAGGTTGGATATCAGACGCATTAACCAGATCAAAGACAGTGAAACAGTCGTTGGTATCCGCGTTAAAGTTAAGGTTGTTAAAAATAAGGTTGCACCTCCGTTCAGGCAGGGTGAGTTCGATATTATTTACGGCGAAGGCATTTCCAAAATCGGAGAAATCATCGATCTGGGCGTTGACCGCAATATCATTAAAAAAAGCGGTTCGTGGTTCAGCTATGGCGATACAAAACTCGGTCAGGGACGCGATGGCGTTAAAAAACTACTGCAGGATAATCCCGAACTGGCCGAGGAACTTGAAGGTTTGGTACGTAGCGCCCTTAAAGTTGAATCTGTATAAATGCTGAACGATTTGTAATTTTCGTATCAATGATCTCATAAATCCCGTTTGTGAAAGCTTACGGGGTTTTTGTTTTTAAAGAGACCTGGATTCCTTGGTTGTCATGCAAAATCCCCGTTTATCCCAATAACATCGTTTAGTTTTCAGAACTTCCTGTTAACTTTGCAGCCCAAACCTAAAAGTTCTCTTTCATGCGAAAGACTTCACACTTAATTTCCCCGTTACAAATTGTCATATTTCTCCTTTTTGCAGGCATTACCTTCTCCTGTGACCGAAAGCCTGTTAAAGTCAATGCCGGGGCAGGAACATCAGGCGATAGCCTGAATATTGAGTTGAACAGACTTACAAATGCCATAGTGAAGAATCCGGAAAGCATTAAGCCTTATCTTGCCCGTGCTGGTTATTATGTTAATAAAGAGATGTTTAACGAAGCACTCCAGGATGTAAATAAAGCTTTGGCAATAAACGAAATGGATTCAGAGGTTTATATTACCCTTTCGGATGTTTATCTTTATTCAGGAAAAATTCAACGTGCCCTCGATGCTTTGAAAAAAGCTGCTGAATTGTCGCCCAACAATGCTGAAATAGATGTAAAAACAGCCAGGATTTTCCTTACAATGAGCGATTATAAGCAAACATTCAATTATCTGCGCGAAGCGCTGAAGAAAGATCCTGAAAATGCGGAAGCTTTTTTTATTAGTGGATTGGCCAACGAAGAAATGGGTGATACCACTAAGGCCATTGACAGTTACCAGAAAGCAGTTGCCCGCGACAAGCGGCAATATGATGCCATGAAACAACTCGGCATCCTTTTCTCAATAAGGAAGGATAAGCTTGCAGTTGATTATCTCCGCAATGCAGCACAAATCAGGCCCGATAAACCTGAACCACTTTATATTCTGGGAATGTTTTACCAGGACAACGGTGAGCCTGATAAATCATTGAGCGTTTATAATGAAATTATTCAGATTGATTCATCTTACAAATTGGCGTGGTACAACAGAGGTTATGTTTTTTTGGTTTACAAACAGGATTACCTGAAGGCAGTCGAATCGTTTACCAAAGCGCTTGAACTTGATCCGGATTATCCAGATGCCTTATATAACCGGGGTTATGCCTTTGAATTGATGGGTGAATATAAAAGTGCGAGAAAAGACTACGAACAGGTTTTGCGTATGAGAATTAACAATGATAAAGCCATTCTGGGTTTAAACAGGTTGGATGCTTCGGGCAACTAATTGTTGAATCATTGTAAGACCCAAATTGAGCGATTTAAAAAGGAAAATAGCTCAATCGATCCGGAAATTAGCCTTTGCTGATCATTTCTTCTTTGATTTCATTCAACTGATCGGCCATTATTTTTGTTGCTTTTCTGATTTCTTCCAGTTCACTGATCATTCGTGCTTCATCGAAATCTTCCCCTTTATTTTCAAACATCAAGGCAGCGGATTTTTCATACGCCCGGATCATTTCCAGTGGCACAGGAGCCGAGAAATTGGCAACCACGCCTTTTAGGCTGTGGGCATTAAAACGCATATTCTGAAAATCACGCTCAGCAATATTTTTTTTCAGTTTTTCAAATCTTTCAGCATATTCGCTGATGAAAATATCTATAATTTCAATGATGACTGACTTGTCGAAAAACTGGTATGTTTCGTAAAAATTCTGTTTATTAACCATAATGTACAGGGTTAGGTCTGATCAGTTAAAACTGTAAAGGCTTAAATGCACCACAAATGTAATTATATGAGCATCGAAATACCAATTTTTAGGTTAAAAGTGTAAAAAAATTATCCGGTATTCCGGTTTTTGTTTTCTTCGATTTCCTTTTTCAGGTCCTGCAATTGGCAGCCTGAGCAATCAGAAGCGCATCCGCTGCAACCTTTGAGTGGGTTCACAAGTTGCCGGTAGATTTTATATCCGGCGACCCCGAGGGCAACAAGGACAATGGCAAGTACAAGTAATTCCTGAATGTTTGGCATAGTAAAAGGGTTATTCAATCAACAATAATTCAGACGATTGGTTGCAGAGGCGATGGAAAATAATGAACAATCGTGTAATAAACCAAAACAGTGACGAAAGAAGAAATCATCAATGCCCAGATTACTGCCGGTATCCTGGTAATTTTTGCCAGGTTGGTAACATCGCCCGCTTTGCGGGGCCTCGAAAATCCAAGGTAAAGGATAATAAGAGTCGAGACCACCGACTCTGAAAGCGAAATAAGGCTGACTGCGAGCGCAAAGATGTTACTCACCGTATCATTCCCAATCCAGAAAATAAACAGAATTAAACCAGAAAAGGTTAGCAGCCAGGCGATGCCATAAGTATTTCTGACAAACAAAGCCAGATTCAGCAATGCGACTGTAAGTAGTAAATAAAATATCCATCTGAAATGATGATTCACAGCCAATGCAAGCAGCAATCCCGAGATAGCGGCCGCAAAAGGGTAGCCCGAAAAGGAAACAAACATGGCTTTAATTCTCGAACCACTTTTCGTATAGGCTGATCCGGAGGTATCGCTGCTGAGTTCAATGTTGATAACTTCTCCGCTGCTCAGAATGGCTGCAATGGCGTGGCCACTTTCGTGAAGCAGTGTGTTGACCGTTCGGAAGTATTTCCCTATCAATGGGATTCTGATGATCAGTATGGCTGTGGCAAGAACAGAATAGAAAAGCAGGTGTGGATTGCGGGCAAATACTTCCATTGGTTGAAAATCAAATAAATAAACGACCTATTTGATACACCATCAGCGAACCCAGATAAGCCAGCCCGGTCGTGTAAATAACAATAAAAGCAGCATACTTCCAGTTGCCTGATTCTTTGCGGATGGCCGCCACCACCGCTACACAAGGGAAGTAAATCAAAATAAACAACATAAAACTGAAAGCGACGAGCGGGGTGAACACTTTTTGCCCCTTCTTTGGTCCGGCAGGATGGGTTTGCTGTTGCAATTTGGTGATCAGAGAGGCTGAATTTTCATCCGCATCCTGCCCGGCCTGATACAGCACCCCCAAAGTGCCAACTGTAATTTCTTTGGCAGCCACTCCCGTAAGGATTGCGACACTCATCTTCCAATCAAAACCCAAAGGCCGCATAACAGGCTCTACCAAATGGCCTAAACGTCCGATATATGAATTTAACTGCCGGTTGCTCTCTTTATTATTACTGATCTCCTGAATTTTACTTATTTCGTCTTGTTTCAGGTTCTCAATGATCTTTGATGACTGTTGTGTTTGAAGGATGGCTTTAGAATACTGGCTGGAAATTGTTGCAATCTTTTGATCATAGAGGTGGTCGTCTTTGGTTTCCCTTGGGAAATAACCCAGAGCCCAGATGATGATGGAGGCAACCAGAATTACTCCACCGATTTTGCGAAGATATTGTTCGGCCCGGTTCCACATATGTTTAAGTACAGTCCGAAGGGTGGGTGTACGATAGGGTGGGAGTTCCATTACAAAAGGCATATCGGGCTGTTTAAATATTGCCTTCCGGAACAATAGGGCCGAACCAATGGCCAGCATTACCCCGATCCCATACATAGCAAACAAAATGGTGCCCTGGTATTGCACAAAAAATGCACTGATAAAGAGTATGTAAACAGGAAGCCTGGCACTGCACGACATAAAAGGGTTGATGAGCATGGTTATCAACCGGTCGCGGCGGCTTTCAATAATTCGGGTCGAAAGAATGGCTGGAACATTGCATCCAAAACCCATCAGCAATGGAATAAACGATTTTCCATGAAGCCCGATTTTGTGCATTACTTTATCCATGATGAAAACAGCCCTGGCCATATAGCCGGTGTCTTCCATGAGCGAGATGAAAAGATAGAGCAACAATATGTTAGGCAAAAAGATAATCACACCCCCGACTCCACCTATAATCCCCTGAATAAACAGGTCTTTGAGCATGCCGTCAGCAAGTAACCCACCGAGTTGGGCTGAAGTAAGTTCCACCAAAGCTTCAATCCATTCCATCGGATATTTCCCAAGCCTGAAAGTGCCATAAAAAGTCAGCCACATCAGGAAAATAAAGATCGGGATACCCCAGACTTTATGTGTGATTATAGTATCGACAACCTCGCTGGTCTTACGTTGTGTTATTTCGTTTACCTTGAATGTTTCCCTCAGGGCCCCTGCAATAAAGCCGTACTTTGCATCAGCGATCAGGCTCTCGGTATCCTGCTGAAAACTACTTTCAATCCGCTCAATTTCGGCATCTACAGAAGCAATAATCTCACTGTAATTCTGCAACTGTTCCGTCAGAACTTCAGAGGCCCTGTCCTTTTCAATTAGTTTTATAGCAATAAACCGTGAGGAAATTTTATCGATCAGGTATGAATTTTCAGGTTTGCGTAAAAGTCCCTGAATCCTGCCAATACCTTGCTCAATGACTTCCCCGTAATTAATGTGTATGTGCCTGAGGGTGGTTTCACGATCCTCGTAAACATCAATAATCTTCTGTAATAATTCATTGATCCCTTTACCTTTAGACCCAACCGTCGGGATAAAAGGGAAACCAAGCAAATGGCCCAACTGCACATGGTCGAGGCTGTTACCGCTTTCACTGAGTTCGTCGTACATATTCAGCACCCCGACCAGCTTAATATCCATGTCGATCAATTGCGTTGTCAGATAAAGGTTACGCTCGAGATTGGAACTGTCGATGATATTGACAATAACATCAGGCATGGATTCTGTGATAAAATCCCTGACAAAGAGTTCTTCGGGGCTGTAAGCAGTAATTGAGTAAGTGCCGGGCAGATCGGTTACAATAAATGTATAATCATCCTTTTGGAAACGGGCTTCTTTGGCATCAATCGTAACGCCCGAATAATTGCCGACATGCTCACGGGAGCCGGAGGCGCGGTTGAACAAAGTGGTTTTACCTGAATTCGGATTACCGACCAATGCAACATTGATCACTTTTCCTTTCTGGCGGGCCGTGTAGCCCAAAAGAGAACCTTCGACAGAACCGCTCCCCAGAAACTCCGGTAGTTTTGAGACTTCACTCTCTGCCAGGATTTCAATCAGCATGGCCTCATTGTTCCTTAGCGAAACATTGTAGCCCATAACATTGTATTCAACCGGGTCCATTAAAGGAGCCCGCTGAATAACGCTTACTTCCTTGCCGGCAACAAAACCCATTTCAAGAATCCGCTTGCGGAAAGCACCTCTTCCTCTTACTTTAGTAATAACTCCTTTTTCGCCCGGCGAGAGATCTGACAGTGTCAAACTTATCTTTATTTAGAATCGTTATAAATTGAGGTAAAAGTAAACGGATTTCTGCTTCAAACCTCAGGATGGGATTCTAAATTAGTATTTATTGAACGCTTGTTCATTTAGGCTATTGACTTGAAACTATAAAGTCACTGATTTAGCCTGAGGTTGAGGTCATGCAGTGCCATCATGGCTTTCAGTGACGAAGGTCCCCAATGGTCATTAAAGTGCTTCGAAACATTATGTATGGCATTTTCTTTGGCGGTGTATTTATTCTTTTGGTAGAGCATCAGAAAATCCTTCATATCCTGGTAAATATCCGACAGACATTCTGCCAGACTGGCTTTTTCAACTTCAGCATCTACATCGGTCAAATGACTACTGATCCAGAAATGATCATCGGGATATAGCTTATTCCTCAGCATATTGAAAAGAAATTCCCAATCCTCTTCATTAAAAAAATGTTCGGAAGCATCGGGGTCTGATGGCAAAACAGGTTTAACCAGGGATCCTTTAAGATAGAGCAGAGGTAGAATCCGTCGATAATAGTCAACAATATCTTCTTTTGGGTAATCCCCGGCTTTTTCAGTAAAATGGCAGAACTCATTGCTGACAGTTATAAATTCAAGAATCTGACGATTCAACACTGGGTCGTTTTCCGGGATGGCCATAGAAGGTGTTTAAGGGTATTGTGCAAAAGTAGTTCAAATAAATTTTGATTGGAGTATGGGCATACACAGTAGAATAAAATCCAGGCCATATTCGTTGATTTGATACTAATATTTTTTATATTTACACAAAAAGTCGTATGGAAAAGCTCAGCTTAAAACTTGAAATCATTGAAATATGCAGGAAAATAAAACAGGAAAGTGAAAATAACCTGTTGATTGCTATTAAAGATGCCGAGCTGAGCGCCAATGAATATGGTCAGCCCAAAGACCGCTATGATTCATTCAGGGCGCAGCTTTCGACCAAGCGGGAAATGCTTACCCAGCAATTATTGAAAGTTCAGGAAGAAATAGCCCTTCTTGACAGGATAGACATAATCCGCGAATGTGATACTGCCGGATTTGGGGCGATCGTGATTACGCCTGTTCAAAAAGTTTTTATTTCAATCGGAATTGGTAAGTTAAAAATGCCTGACGGAAGCGATTTATATGCTATCTCAGCAGTTGTCCCATTTGCCAAAGCCATTCGCGATCATAAGAAAGGCGATTCCTTCGAGTTTAATGGCCGGAAAATTGAGATTCTTGACCTTTTCTGAAAAACAGGCGTTTACTATTGATAAACTGTAAATTCAGGTGCACCGATACTGAATTTCTCCAATCCAACCTGTGGAATATCTGTAAACTCAAACATCAGGTAACGACCTTTTATATCTGGTCTTCCATACCAGGTGAGCCCTAGCTGGAAGGTTGAAAAAACAAGGTTTTCGTTTCTGATTCGAAGTCCCAGCCCTAAAGCAGGATAAACGTACCCCGAGAGAGCAAATTTGCCGGGTGGTGCAATCATAGCAGCTTCGATAAATGAATAAGCAGCAAACCGGAAACCCAGCAGGTAATAGGGTGTGAAGATAACTGTTTCGGCCCTGATTCCGAACCTTTGATGCCCTTGTTCCCTGAAGTTCCTGTATGTTTTCAGAAACTCTGTGCTGTTCACTTTTAATTCACCGACAGAAATCCGGTTAATACCTGCTTTGTATGACAATGATATAAAACTACGCAAGCGATGACTGCCAAACTGGTATAATCCTGAAATATAATCGAATCCCAAACTGATAATTCCATCGTTAAAGCGGCCTTCCGACCAATAACCGCCACTTTCAAACCAGGAATAAATAAAGCGGTCCCTGTTTATCTTTTCACCTGAAAGTAGCTTAATTCCGGTGTAATAGCGGCTACCAAGTATGCTGGTTTCAAAACCGGTTATCAATCGAGCAAGGTTGCCTGTAGGGATGTCTTCAGTTTTACCGAAACTATAAATCATATTGCTCCGGTAATATCCGCTTTTAACCAGGGTTAATCCGGCAATGTACCGGTTCAGTGTAACTGTCGGGCTGGCTGTTTCAAGCACTAAAGGAGAACTATGCTGGTAATTTATGTTATAATATCGTCCTGTCAGGGCAAAAACAGATCTGACTCCCGATGGGGATTTTAAACGATTTATAATAGTCGCATAGCCACCCCAAAAATCATAAATGCTGTATTCGAGCCTGATAGCCGGATTACTGACCCCCTGTGTTTCACCTGATCTGACTTTCTGGATATTAACACCACCACCATATCTGGTTTCTGGACTGACAAAGGGTTTTGAAACCCGAATGCCCATCCTTTTCAATTCAGGCGTATTCTTCCACACGACATCCAGATCAGTAAAAGATCGCCGGATGTTGCGGATTTTATAACCGCCCGCACTCATGCTGATATATGGGCCTTTTTGGGTGGTAATATCAAATGACTGCTCAAGTTGATGACCAAAGCCAAGAATATTCCGGTTGTATAGTCTGATTGCACCGCTGTTCGCATCTTTAACTTTAAGATCAAAGCTAAAGGGAAATACATCTTTTATAACCAGAACTAAATCCACACTATCGCTGTCTGGCTGACTGTTTACGATAAATCTGGCATCTGCAAACAATGCCGATTGCCTGATAATGCGCTCATTGTCCGCTAATATTACCGGGTTTAACTCATCACCTTTGTGAATCAGCAGGTAGCTTCTGATCACTGCATCTCTGGTTTTAAAGTGGAGGCTGTTGAGCGTCCGGTCTGTCAAGTTGTCAGATACAATTGTGGTGTCAAATACAGAAGATCCAAAAACCGGAACCTTGACCATCTTCACCGATCTAATGATCTTGCCTTTTTGTGATATATAAGGTAGCGAATCTGACCCGGATACTATTTCCTGAGAAATATCAGCAAACGATTTTCTGAATAAAAGCGGATATAATTGTCTGGAAAAGAAATTTCTGTGTGCAGTTGTTTTAACTTTTTTGTAAAATTCAGAAGAAGATTGAATGTGTTTTTTCTGAAGTTCGTAGCTCAGGCTATCATTTTTAATTGGTAATTTAATTCTTAACACAGAATCACGAACTACCTGGGCATGGCCATGCATTGATACAGCCATCAGAAATCCGGTGATAAAGGCGAAAACATCCACCCGGAAACATCCTGAAACCAAATTGCTGATCAAACGAATATTCATATAATGCCGCTATCGATTTGCTTTTTATGCCTTTCTGCTAAAATAATAAAAACCGGAATGCAATAAGCATTACTCAGGAGAGTAAAATGGGTAACGAAAAAAAAAGTCCAACCCGGAGGTTGGACTTTTTTCAACACTTATGAAAACAATATTAAACTCTTTTTTCCTTGATTCTGGCTTTCTTGCCTTTGAGTTCGCGGAGATAGAAGATACGTGCCCTGCGGACGACGCCACGTTTGTTTACTTCAATTTTCTCAATAAACGGAGAAGAAATCGGGAAAATTCTCTCAACACCGGTACTTCCGGATACCTTACGAACGGTAAAGGTCTCGGTGGCACTTTCGCCTGAGCGTTGTAGAACTACGCCCTGAAATTGCTGAATTCTTTCCTTGTCACCTTCTTTGATTTTATAGTGTACGGTTATGGTATCACCTGACTTGAAAATAGGGAACTCCTTTTTTTCAACAAGAGTATCTTCCACATATTTTACTAATGCCTTCTTGCTCATTATTTTAGGTATTAAGTTGTTGCGTTTTCCAAAATGAGTGCAAATATACGGCAATATTTTCCAATAAAACAAGCCCTTGCCGAATTATTCTTGAAACCTGAAATTCCATCATCCCTTATAAAGTTCAGGATATCGCAATTGACGGTTTGGGTATTCAACTTTCACTATTTTGATTGGTCAGGCAAACCAATCATAAGTAAATTGCTCAGAGGCCTGCTTTGAAGAGAGTAAGCAGATTTGCGAATTTGAATTAACTTACTTAGCTTTGTATAACCTTTAAACAATAACAATTATGAAGAAATCTATTCTTTTCCTTTTCTCTGTCTTGCTGGCTGCCAGTCTGATAGCTCAGGATTGTGGCGAAGGCTACTTCCCTGTAAAAAGCGGTGCCTTTATCGAAACTAAGAACTATGATGCCAAAGGAAAGTTATCCGGCACCAATCAGCAGACTATCCTTGCCGTTGAGCAAATGGCCGGAGGTTTAAGCCTTAAGGTAAAGAGCGAACAGTTTGACAATAAAGACAAACCGCTGAGTACTCAGGAATTGGGTATGCGATGTGAAAACGGTGTTTTCTACCTGGATATGAAGAACTTCCTCGACCCCAATACCATGGGCGGAATGAAGGACATGGAAATGTCGGTTGACGGACTCGATCTTGAGTTCCCCAATGTTTTGCAGGTGGGACAAACACTGAAAGACGGCGATATTCAGGTAAAATTTATGTCAGGCGGTATGTCGATAATGAATATGTCGGTTAAAATCTACAACCGGAAAGTTGAAGCCATCGAAAACATCACCACACCGGCCGGCACTTTCGAATGTTACAAACTCAGTTATGATATGGACGTTAAGTCCATCATGAAAATGACCGTAAAAGCAACACAATGGGTAGCCAAACATGTGGGTGCTGTTAAAACTGAATCTTATGATAAGAATGGCAAGCTTGTCGGGTATTCAATACTCACAGCTTACAGGAACTAACTCAGGTTTTATTGGCGGGGGCTGGTAAGGCAGATTTGCGAATAACCTATCTTTTGGTCAATTGGTTTTTATTTGTCTTAATCAAGTCCACCCGTTCAAGCAAATGGCTTTTTTCGGACATTTGCAGTAAAATTTAATCCTATTACTTTGGGCCTACAATTGGTTACCGGATATTCTCTCTGGCTTTTGCCGCTATGCCTGGCTTTGGGTGCCGGAATGGCTGCTGTGTTATATTATCGCAATACTTCCGAAGACTTTTCACGCCCAACTGTTTGGCTGCTTTCTGTTTTCAGGTTTCTGGCAGGCAGTCTGATTGCTTTCCTGCTTTTATCGCCCATGGTCAAAACTATTGTCAGGACTTCGGAAAAGCCGGCCGTAGTAATTGGTATCGACAACTCCAGATCGATGTTGGGCAATCCGGATTCAATCTTTGTAAGAAATGAATTACAAGATCGGATTGAAAGGCTGTCAGCCGCGCTGGGCAATAATTTTGAGGTCATAAAATACACCTTTGGCGATGAAGTAAAACCAGGCGACACACTCGGTTATACTGGCAATTTAACCGATATTTCTGCATTTATCAGGCAGGTAAACAATCGTTTTTATAACCGAAACCTTGGAGCGGTAATTATGGCTACAGATGGTATTTATAATTCGGGTTCCGATCCTACCTATCTTGTCCGTGATGTGTCATATCCCATTTATACCATCAATATTGGTGATACCAATCAGTATCGCGATCTGCTGATCAAACGCATTAACTTTAACCGGATAGCCTATAAAGGCAACCGTTTCCCAATTGAGATTATCGTTCAGGGTTTTGAATCTTCAGGTGAAACCAGCCGCCTGAAGGTAATGCAAGGCGAGATAGAAGTATTTTCTCAGGACTTGCGTTTTATTTCTGACAAACAGGTGATTACCACTCCGGTAATGGCAAATGCAAATGAGGCGGGTAAACTGAGGTTCAGAGTAAGTCTTGAAACCCTGAAAGGGGAGGCCAATATAACCAACAACGCACGCGAGATCATCGTTGAGGTAAGGGAAAGCAGGCAAAAGATAGCAATAGTAGCAAATGCGCCTCACCCTGACCTGGCTGCTATTGAGCGTGCAATTGGCAATAGCAACAACTTTGAAACTGAGATATACTTTGCAGATAATTTTACCAAAAATCCGGCCGATTACAGCCTGTTTATCTTACATCAACTTCCTTCTCAAACAAATAAGGCAGCCAAACTCACGGGTGATCTGGCAAGTTTGAAAATTCCGGTGCTTTTTATCCTTGGCAGTCAATCCGACATCGTTGGATTCAATAACCAACGGACCGGACTCTCGCTTTCAGGATTCAATGGTATTTACAACGAGTCTTTGCCAGTCCTTAACAATAATTTCCCCTTGTTTATCAATTCTGAAAACCTGAAACAACTTCTTCGAGAAGTGCCACCGTTGCTGAGCCCATTTGCAAAATATACTCTGGGAAATGCTGCTTATGTATATGCATATCAGGGAATTGGAACCTCAGCAACAGCAATGCCCCTTGTTTTCTTTAACCAGAATCCGGAGCAGCGTATGGGTGTAATTGCAGGGGAGGGAATATGGCGGTGGCGACTGGCGGATTATTCGAAGAATAATAACCAGCTTGCTTTTGATGAACTGATCGGTAAAACGGTTCAGTATCTGGCAATGAAAGAAGAAAAAAGCAGGTTCAGGGTTTCGGTGCGCGATTATTATGCCGAAAACGAAAACATAGAGTTTAGCGCTACACTCTTCAACGAAAGTAATGAGTTAATGAATGATAAACCGGCTACAATCACAATCAATGGAGAAGACAAGAAGAGGTATCAATTCGAGTTTTCTCCATTGGCAGATGCTTACTATCTGAATGCCGGAAATTTCCCTCCGGGCATCTATTCTTTTGAAGCCCTGGCCGAAACCGGTACAGGAACGCTTAAACAGCAGGGGACTTTCATCATCACAGCATTAAATCTGGAGGATATAAATACGGTAGCGAATCACCGGTTGCTCAATACCATGGCCTCAATAACCGGCGGATTTGGCGTTTCTCCTGATAAAATTGGAGAGTTGGCCGAAATGATAAAAAACCGGGATGATATGAAACCGGTTACTTATGCCCGCAAACGCTTTACCGATCTTATCAGCTTTTATCCGCTTCTGTTGCTGATTCTGGCATTTCTGAGTACCGAATGGTTCCTGAGAAAGTACCACGGAAGCTATTAATCAGGTGGCATTTCCAGCCCGCATAAATCGGATATTTAGTTACCGGAATCAATTATTTCGATGGAAAAGATTATCTTTATACTCATAATCAGTCTGGTAGTGTCTGGCTTTTTGTTTGGGCAACTAATTTCCTGGTTAAACCACCGTTCACGTTTCAGCAAGGTTCCTTTGCTGCTGGAAGGTGTGTATTCGCCGGGGCGCTACCTTTATTATCTTGACTATAAAAGGGTTTCATACCGTTTTGGTTTATTGTTATCATGGCTTTCAATTGCAGCCACAATATTTATGCTTTTTCGTGGGTTTGTGATGATAGACGATTTTGTCAGGGCGTTCTCGGATAGTCCCGTTGTTCAGGCATTGCTGTTTTTTGGGATAATCGGCCTGGCTGCAGACCTGCTGTCAACCCCTTTTGATGTTTATGATACCTTTGTCATTGAGCAGAAATTTGGATTTAATAAAACAACACCTGCAGTTTACGTAACAGATAAGTTGAAGTCATGGTTGCTGGCCGTGGTAATCGGAGGTGGATTGCTTAGTCTGATCGTGTGGCTTTATGCTCAACTTGGATCATCGTTCTGGTGGGTTGCCTGGATTGCAATCACAACTTTTTCACTGTTTTTCAGCCTATTCTATTCTAACCTGATCGTACCTTTATTTAATAAACAAACACCGCTTGAGCCTGGTGAACTTCGCGATAAACTCAAAGATCTGGCGGATAGGACCGGTTTCAGTCTGATAAATATTTTTGTTATTGATGGTTCGAAACGATCTACCCGCGCAAATGCATACTTCACCGGGTTTGGATCGAAGCGCCGGATTGTGCTATACGACACCCTGATCGGGAAGCAATCGCCTGACCAGATTACGGCTATACTTGCCCATGAAGTGGGGCATTATCGAAAAAAGCATACTATCAAAACCCTTGTTTTATCAATAATTCAGACCGGAATCATTCTTTTTCTGTTTTCAATTGTTGTTGGTAACCCGGTCATTTACAAATCGATGGGCAGCACGGGGCAGGGTTTTCACCTGGGCCTGATTGTCTTTTTCATCCTATACAGCCCGGTTTCATCCATTAGCTCAGTGCTGATGAATTATATTTCACGCCGGTTCGAATATCAGGCCGACACTTTTGCGGCTCAATATGCTAACCCGGAGGCCATGGTCTCAGCACTCAAACTGCTTACTTCCGATAACCTTTCCGATCTGACACCACATTCCTGGAACGTGTTCCTGAATTATTCCCATCCGCCGCTTATGCAGAGGCTTGAGAATATTCTGGGGTCAGGTTAAAAGTCTAAAGTCTAAAGTAAAAAGTTTTAACCTTGCCAAGGTGGAGGGTAAAAAGGAGGAATCCGATTAAATGACGGAACTTTTATTTCATTCAATGCGTCATTCCTCCTTAGATATAGCACTTTAATTGAAAACTGGTTACCAAATCTGAATATCTACCTGAACAAGCTGGTTGTCATAAAAGCCAGTGTTTCAATCGCATCAATTCGACGGGCAGCGTTGTAATCCTGTGTGGCAGCCCATTTGTTGCCGGCTTTCTGGTTCGTTAGCCCTCTGTAAAGAAAAGCATCCAGGTTTTCAGCGTTCAGATCAATAACAATATCGAAATCGATCAAAGCTCCGCTGTAATCCTTCATCAGTAGCTTGTTGTATCCCCTGTGAAAATAGGCAGTTTCGTAAGTGTTGTTCAAATTGATTGCTGCATCGCACAGGAGCACAGCCTGCGAATAGCTTTTATTTTTGGTTGCCACCAGGGCCGCTTTCAGATAATCCGATGCTTTCCTTTGTGCAAAGCTATTTGGAGTAAATAGGATAAATGCCAGGAATAAAATAGTTAACTTCCTCATTCTGTTTTGTGTTGGTTTACTTCTTCGCAAATTCCGAAGATCAAAGATATTAACAAAAATAAAACAGTAGCGTTGCTATGTTGAATCAATGATTAAAAGACGTTGTTCAATCCTGAAAGTTACAACACTTTCCCTGTGTTTTCAAATAGTTTTCATTGTAAATTGCGTGCTTATTCAAAGCGCAGCTTTCAAGAATTAACAGGCTATAAATCAATACATTATTTTTTAAAGAGTGGCTCAGGGTCCGAATAAAACTTTTATTTCAGCCATAATAAGTGTGCTGAAATTTATTTTTGGCTTATTTTTTAAGCTGCCTGCCAATATTAATGGATTCTGGAAGAAAGCAACCATGCGTTTCCTTCAGGCCATGATGCTGTTGCTGATAATTTTACTGTCGATCAACTTTGACCTGTTCGGATTATTTGGTCCTTCACCCAATCTGTCTGACCTTAAAGACCCTGAAATCAGTGAAGCATCTGAACTTTACGCTTCCAATGGTTTATTAATTGGTAAATACTACCTTGAAAACAGGTCACCGGTTGAATTCAAAGACTTGTCACCGGTTTTGATCAATACATTACTATCTGCTGAAGACATAAGGTTTTACAAACACAACGGTATTGACCTGAAAGCGACCATGGCAGCAATCTGGAGCACAGCTACCGGCGATAAAAGAGGCGGCAGTACAATTACCCAGCAACTCGTAAAGAACTTATATAAAACCCGTCATAAAAACCAGAAAGGCTGGCTGGGTTACATTCCCGGCGTTAATATCCTGGTAGATAAATCGAAGGAATGGATCAATGCTTTGAAACTGGAATTCTACTATTCGAAGGACGATATTCTGACAATGTACCTTAATACCGTTGATTTCGGAAGCCATGCATTTGGAATTAAATCGGCTGCAGCTACCTTTTTCGATAAAAAGCCATCAGAATTAAAGGTTGAAGAAGCAGCCGTTTTGATTGGCCTTCTGAAAGCCCCTACCTATTATAGCCCTGTGCAAAATCGCGGAAACGCACTCCGGCGAAGGAATGGTATCCTTATGCAGATGCAGCGCTACGGATTCATTGGAGATTCCGAGGCTGATTCGCTCATTAATACCAGAATAACGCTTCGCTACCGGAGGAATCAGGACGACTCCGATGCAACATATTTCAAGGAAGCGGTAGCAAGAAGCCTCCAGGAATGGAGCAAAGAGACCGGATACGATATCTATACTGACGGGCTTAAAATTTACACTACCATTGACCCGGCATTACAGGAATACGCAGAACAGGCAATGGAGTTACACATGAAACGTCTTCAGAAGAAGTTTTATGAGCATTGGCAGGATCAAAATCCATGGATTAACAGCAAAGGAAAGGAAATACCTGGTTTTATTGAGGGCCTTGCTAAAGAAACCACTTACTTCGAAGGGTTAAATAAGAAATTTAATGGTGATTTTGATTCAGTCAATTATTACCTCAACCTCCCGCGTAAGATGTCCATCTTCTCCTGGCAGGGAACTGCTGATACGCTTATGAGTACGATGGACTCAATCAGATATTATCGCCACCTTTTGAATACCGGTTTTGTCAGTATGGATCCTTCAACCGGCTATATTAAAGCCTGGGTCGGGGGAATTAATTTCAAGTTTTTCAAATACGACCATGTTAACCAGGCCCGTCGGCAACCAGGCTCCCTTTTTAAGGCTTTTGTTTATACTGCTGCTTTCGAACAGGGTCTTGGCCCCTGTGACCGCCGCACAGATAAACCAGTTACAATTACTTACAAGGAGAAAGGTGAAACCAAATCCTGGTCGCCGCATAATGCCGACTGGAATTTTTCCTGGAGTGATATTCCTTTGAAAAGTGCCTTTGCGCGCTCGATTAATTCGGTTGCTGTGCAACTTACCGATGAAATGGGCTGGGACAAAGTAATAGAATGTGCCAAACGTTTGGGTGTAGCGTCGCCATTGCACAACGTTCCTTCCATTTGTCTTGGTTCGAGCGACGTTACATTACTTGAAATGGTAAATGCATACTGCACATTTCTCAACGACGGGATGCTGAATGAACCGGTATTCCTCACCAAAATAACCGATAGGGAAGGTAAGGTTATCTATGAGTACAAGCCTGAGGCTAAACGGGTAATGAGTGCAGAAACCGCTTTTTTGATGAGTATTATGCTACGCTCTGGTTTAACGGAAGCCGGGGGCACCACCCAGGGACTCTGGGAATACGACCTGTTTAAATATGATACTGAATTCGGCGGCAAAACAGGCACTTCATCCAATTTCTCTGATGGTTGGTTTATTGGAATTACCCCTAAACTTGTATCAGGGGTTTGGGTTGGGGGCGAGCACAGAAATGCCCGTTTCAGAACTTCCCAACTCGGGGAAGGATTGAGAACTGCCCTTCCTTTGTATGGACTTTACATGGAAAAAGTATTGCAGAATCCTGATCTGAAACAATACCGGGGAAAATTTGGTAAACCAAAAGTGAAGATCAATAAGTCATACACCTGTTCAGGATATATTCCTAAACCTGATACCCTTTCAGGCGAAGAGACGCCCGTTGAACTTCCGGACTCCCTATAAATCCCGCCTGATCAGTATTCCATAAATAGCAAAAGTGAAAATCAAAATCCATGCAACGCAGATACCTGCATCCTGCATGGAAGCGTATTCACTAAATGAAACACCAAACAGTTTCATTAATGAACTGTTGGGCAATGGCACAAGATTACCGCTTGCTTCCAATGGGAGAAATCTTCCAATATTTTCGGGCAACCTGAAAACCAGAATCCGTTCAATAATGAAGGAATACAACAGAAAGACAATGACTGTAATACCAGATCTTTTAAACAGGAAAGCCAGAAGTGCTGCAAACATCATATAGGTGAACAGTTCGAGCGCATGGGCTGCAACAAACCAAAGCTTTGGATTTACAATTCCCTTATAGTCAGTCGGATTATGCATTAGGCCGGCAACAAGTCCGGATGCCCCAACCAGTAAAGCCACTGAAACAGAAAGCAGAAAGATCAGGCTGATTTTTCCGGCTATAAACTCTATCCGGCTGGTTCCGGTAATAATCTGTTGTTTAAGCGTGTGAAAAGTAAATTCATTGGTAATCAGTATAATAACCAGAAAAGCCGGAAACATCTTTAGGAATCCGGCAATATAGGTCAGGTTTTGCCAGACACCAGGAAATGCATAAACCGGAAAATCGGGAATCGGCAATGGCGATTTGTTATTTACATTGACTGTAATGTTATTTATTATTGCCTGAACACTGAATAGCAGAAGGATCAGGGTAGCAGCATACAAACCAATCAATATCCAGAAGGTACGGTAGTTCAGTATTTTTATCCATTCAGGATGCAGCACAGATAGTAATTTTCTCATGTTGATGTCAGATTGTTGTTGATCCTGAATGGTTTCCGGTAAGTTCCAGAAAATAGCTCTCCAGAGATTTCTTGTTCATGTTAAGGCGCGAACAGGTTATGCCCTGACTGAAAAGGTATTGGTTAACATCAGCAGGTTGGCATAACCCTTTCGTCTTTAATTCAATAAAACCGCCGGTAATTTTGTGCGACAGATATTCAGGATATTTCAGAATAACCTGTTCCAGCAACTCAATATCTTCAGAACCTAAAACGATCGTTTCAGTATTGCTGAGCACCTCATCAACACTCCCTGAAAACAGTTTTTCCCCTTTTTGCAACACTGCTACATGAGTGCAGACTTTCTGAACTTCGTCGAGCAGATGACTGGCCAGGATGATGGTTGAACCTTCCGATGCAATTCGCGTAATTAACTCGCGGATTTCTGCAATTCCTGACGGGTCAAGCCCATTGGTAGGTTCGTCCAGGATAAGCACTTCGGGGTTTCCCAGCATAGCTGCAGCAATGGCCAATCTTTGTTTCATCCCGAATGAATAAGTTTGAAACCTGTGCTTCCTGCGCTCGTATAGGCCGGTTAGTTTCAAAACCCTGTCGGTGTCATTTTCCTGTGCGTTTCGGATACGGGCAATAATCCGCAGGTTATCTGTGGCATCCAGGTATGGATAGAAATTCGGATGTTCGAGTATAGCCCCGATGCGCTTAAGAGCATCTACTTCCAAAGGTTGCCCGAACCATTCAAAGTTACCGTTTTGGGGTAGTGTTGCGCCCAATACAATCCCGAGGGTTGTTGTTTTGCCACTTCCATTCGGGCCAAGCAAGCCAAATACTTGTCCCCGGTCTATGGAAAGGCTTAGGCCGGACAATGCTTTTACACGTCCGTAATTTTTACTTAGATTTCTGATCTCCAGTATCTTTTCTTCCAAAATGCAGGGATATTATTATGATGATGAACAAATGAAATTCAGGCAACCTGTTTGACGATAAAACCTTCTTAAAATTACAAAAAAAGATAACAGGCTTTTCCAGGTTCATCTTTTTATCTATTTTTGCCATAAGAAAATCAACAAAATGCCCAATCATTCTGTTATTCATCTATAACCAAACAATTATTTTAATGACTGTTTCACAAAACAAAGTGGTATCACTCACCTACGAGTTGAAAATAGGCAATGCTTCCGGAGAAGTTGTTGATATGGCTAATGCCTCCGAACCTCTGACTTTCCTATATGGAGCCGGCAACATGCTGCCGAAGTTCGAAGCCAACCTGCTGAATCTTAAAGCAAATGACAAATTTGAATTTACACTGACTGCCGCTGATGCTTATGGTGAGTTAACAGATGAAGCCGTAGTTACTTTACCTGTAGATATTTTTATGATAGATGGAAAAATCGATCCTGAAATGCTTCATATCGGAAACGTAATACCTATGCAGGACAGTGACGGACACCCTCTTGAAGGCGTTGTTAAATCCATTGAGAAAGAATCAGTTATCATGGATTTTAACCATCCGTTGGCTGGCAAGAACCTGTTTTTCTCAGGCAGTATCCTCGAATTGCGTGATGCCACTGCTGAAGAGTTGAGCCACGGACACGTGCACGGACCTCACGGCCATCATCACGAATAAGGAACACGAATTTTCTATTGAAAACAACTTCCAGACCGGAAGTTGTTTCCTTTTTATGCCGATAACAGGAAAACGGTTGGCTTTTTTCCGGGATCCGGATTTATCTTCTTCCACCGGGCAACCGGTGCGGTGATAACAGATTCATCTGCCAGACTTATATTGCTGGCAATACACAGCATTGTATCGTTTCCGCAGGTGGCAAGAATGGATTCTATGATATGCCTGTTTCTGTATGGGGCTTCGATGAAAATGTGTGTTTGCCCTGTTCTTAGCAAATCCCTTTCAATTTCCCGGATTTTTTTAATCCGTTCCGGTTCTTTAACAGGCAGATAACCATGAAAAGTAAAATTCTGACCATTGAAACCGGATGCCATCAACGCCATAATGATCGACGAAGGGCCGGAGAGCGGAACTACCTTAATTCCCAGCTCCTGGGCAAGTCGCACCACCATTGACCCGGGATCGGCAACCGCAGGACAGCCGGCTTCTGAAAGCAAGCCGGTATCAATTCCCAACTTTGCCTGTTCAAGGAAAGTGAAAATTTCATTTTCAGGCGTATGCTCGTTCAGAATGTGAAAAGTAATGGAATCAAAATCCTTTGTAAACCCGCACTTGCGCAGAAACCTGCGGGCTGTTCTGATCTCTTCCACGATGAATACATCGAGCCGCTGAAGCAGTTGAATATTGTAGGATGGCAACACCTGCTCGGGCAAAGTATCGCCCAAAGTGCTGGGAATCAAAAAAATTGATCCGGTTTTATTGCTCATATAGACTATTTGAATGGAAGCGCCGTCAGATCAACATTGCCTCCGGAAAGGATAATGCCGGTTTTTTTATCAGCAATATCTACTTTTTTCTCAAGAATGGCAGCCAACGGTACAGCCGATGAAGGCTCAATGATAATTTTCATCCGCTCCCAGATCAATTGCATGGCTTCACGTATTCCATCTTCACTGACGGTAACAATCTGATCGACATAATTTTTGATAATAGGGTAGGTGAGTGGCCCAAGTGAAGTCAGCAGGCCGTCTGCAATGGTTTTTGGGCTTTCTGATGGAACAAACGATCCTCCGTAAAACGATCGGTAGGCATCGTTGGCTCCGGCCGGCTCAGCGGCAATGACTTTAATATTGTGGCCAAAATAGTGGGCTGCCAGTGCGGTGCCGCTCAGTAAACCCCCTCCGCCAACCGGTGCCATGATGATTTCAAGATCAGGATATTCAGATAGCAATTCCATTGCAGCCGTAGCCTGACCGGCAATAATGCGGTAGTTGTTGTATGGGTGAATTTCAACAGCCCCGGTTTTTTCAACGATCTCTGCAAGGGTATCTTCCCTGGCTTTCAGGGTCGGCTCACAAAAGGTAATTATTCCGCCGTACTCCAATACAGCTTTAACTTTCAGCTTGTTGGAATTTTCTGGCATCACAATGTACGCCTGGGCACCCCTGCGTGATGCAGCCAAAGCCAATGCAGCCGCATGGTTGCCTGACGAATGGGTGGCAACGCCTCGAATCAGTTCTTCTTCGGTAAGTTGAAACACCGCATTGGTTGCCCCTCTTGATTTAAAGGCCCCTGCTTTCTGAAAATTTTCACATTTAAAGAAAATTTCGGTATGGAACATCCTGTTAATGGCCGAATTGGTAAGCACCGGGGTGTTGTGAAGCCAGGGTTTAATCCTTGCAGCAGCCTGTTCAATAGTGAGTTTGTCAGGTTCCATAAAAATATGAATGGTTACGTTCCGTTTATGTTTTCAATGATTTTATCAGTCGCAATATCAAGTAGTTTCCAGGTTTTTTCAAATCCGTCCGGCCCTCCGTAGTAGGGGTCAGGAACCGGCATATTGCTGCCGGGATAAGCCATATTCATAATGTAATCTATTTTACCCAGATCATTATTGTTTCGCACCATCCCGGAAACATCGCGGTGATTTGTGCTATCCATTACGTATATTTTGTCAAAATAGTCAAAGTCGGACTTTTTAAACTGTTTGCCACGATGTGCCGATATGTCGATGCCGTGTTGCAGGGCAACCTTAATAGCCCTGCTGTCAGGTTTGTCGCCAATATGAAACGATTCAAAACCGCAGGAATCAACTTCTCCTTCAATATTATTTTCGGTTAACTTTTTACGCATTATTCCTTCTGCGAGTGGTGAGCGGCAAATATTGCCAAGGCATACCATTAGTATTTTCATATCAGTGTCTTTTAATAAATAACCTCATCCCGAAATTTCAAGGATGAGGTTAGTGCTCAGTTTTGTTAAAAATTTTGTGACTTCAGAGTTTTATTTTCTTTTCAATTTCTTCAACATAATTTCTGAACTGCTTATCGGTTTCAATCAGGTTGTTGACGGTGCGGCAGGCATGTAATACCGTTGCATGGTCTTTGTTCCCGCAATGCAGTCCGATGGTAGCAAGCGACGATTTGGTATGCTTTTTCGAGAAAAACATTGCCAACTGCCTGGCCTGCACAATCTCCCGCTTACGGGTTTTAGAATTCAGGTGGTCAACATGAATGTTGAAAAAATCGCAGACAATTTTTTGTATAAAGTCAATTGAAATTTCTTTCGAGGTGTTCTTAACGAACTTGTCAATCATTTGACGCGCAAGCTCAATGGTAATCGCTTTTTTGTTGAGCGACGACTGGGCCATGAGCGAGATGAGCGCACCTTCGAGTTCCCTGATGTTAGTTGTAATGCTATAAGCCAGATATTCAATTACATCCTGAGGCATTTCAATGCCATCCTTATACAATCTCTTATTCAGAATTGCTATGCGGGTTTCGAGGTCAGGAACCTGAAGGTCGGCAGCAAGGCCCCATTTGAAGCGTGACAGCAGTCTGGGTTCAATTCCTTTAATCTCAACTGGTGCTTTATCTGAGGTAATAACCAATTGGTTACCATTCTGATGCAGGTGGTTGAAGATGTGGAAAAACACATCCTGGGTTTTTTCTTTTCCCGAAAGGAACTGAATATCATCGATCAGCAACACGTCGATCATCTGGTAGAAATGAACGAAGTCATTCTGGTTCTGGTTCTTAACTGAATCAACAAACTGTTGGATAAATTGCTCTGCGGTTACATAAAGCACTGTTTTTTCAGGAAAATTATTCTTCACCTGAATACCAATGGCATGCGCCAGGTGGGTTTTGCCCAGCCCGTTCGGACTGTAGATAAATATTGGATTGAAAGCAGTTTTACCCGGATTGGTGGCGACAGCATAGCCAGCCGAACGCGCCAGTCGGTTACAATCGCCTTCTATGAAATTATCAAATGAATATGATTCGTTGAGCTGCGAATGAACCTGTATTTTTCTGAGGCCGGGTATAACAAAGGGGTTCGGTATCTCTTTCGATGAACCTTTGTTGAGGTCAATCGGCATTGATACTGAAGGATTGTTCAGCACGCTCCGGTTACTGGTTGGCACCTTAATGGTATAAGGCGCTCGCGGGTCGTTAGAATTCTCCATAATAATACTGTATTCCAGCCTTCCAGAAGGACCAAGCTCGTGTTTGATAGTTTTCTTTAGCAGTGAAATATAGTGTTCCTCGAGCCATTCGTAAAAAAACTGGCTGGGGACTTGTATAGTTAGAACATTGTTGTCAAGTTTTATCGACTTGATTGGTGAAAACCATGTTTTGTAGCTTTGATAATTAACATTGTCCTTGATGATTTTTAGGCAATTCTCCCAAATTTCTTGATAAGCTTCTCTCATTCTCCCTGACGTAAAAAAAAGTTTTAATAATAAACTACATCCGGTCTTTCCTGATTATTGTTTCTTAAAATGTGTTCTTGCTCATTGTCAGAACCTTTACGATTCTGGTTCTACAGGCAACATTTTTCAACAAAAGTCATCGAAAAAAAGTTAAAAAAAAACTAAAAATGCACTTGCATTTTCAGAAAAATAATCGTATAATGTTCGCGTGCGAACTTTATGTATCCCTGTATTTACAGGAACTATTCAGATTTAAGATATATGACTTTACTTCCATAAGTCTTTCTGAATTTCTCATTCACCCTGTCGGCCTCCTTTTTTCTGATTTTGAATGTCAAACTACATTCAAGATCAAATTGTGTATTCACTAAATGCAAGCCATCGTCTTTGACAATCTTCATAATGTCATTCATGGCTTCGTAGTTAAACTTGATTTCATAGAACTCGTCCACCGTTCTTTCGACTATTTCAGCGTTGGAAAGTGCATCGGAAGCTGCAGTTTTGTAAGCATTTATCAACCCACTGACGCCTAGTTTTATTCCACCGAAATAACGCACCACCACAATTAAAATATTGGTAAGGTCATGCGACTGAATCTGCCCGTGAATAGGCCTTCCGGCGGTTCCCGAAGGTTCCCCGTCGTCGTTGGCCCTCCATGCTGCCTTGTCAAATCCCAAAACGTAAGCGTAACAATGATGTCGTGCATCATAATACTCTTTCCTGATCAGTTCCAGCTCCTGCTTAACTTCATTTTCATCCTTTACCGGTATCGCTGTTGCCAGAAACTTGCTTCCTCTTTCTTTGTAAATCCCTGTTGCCCGACTATTTATAGTGAAATAAGTATCATCAAATAACATCCTGATAATTAATTTAGTAATGTAGTGTGCCGTTTGTTTTTAACGGTCTTTTGTCGAGGTCAAGCAATCTTCAAACTTACTAATTTATTAAATCAAAGTAAAGTTTTCGTTAATTATTTTGCACGTTTTTTTGTAAATAAATCCTAAATGAAAAATTTGTTTTTAATCCGGGAATAAGATGCTTTAAAAGAGTATGTTGCAATTGTTGACTGTTGATAACTCTTTTCGTCTGATGTTATTATTCTATAAGGAGAGTCATATTTTTGCAGTCCGAAAAATACTTAAATTCCCGTTGTTACATGGATAATAGCCTTAAAGGTGAACTTGCTGCGCTAATTACTGCCGTTTTCTGGACGATAACTTCACTTGCATTTGAATCTGCCAGCAAAAAAGTCGGCTCACTTTCTGTAAATATTCTCAGATTAATAATTGGACTGGCATTTCTTAGCCTGTATGGCTTCATTGTAGGGGGTAGTTTTTTTCCGATGCATGCTTCCATGCATAACTGGGTTTGGTTGTCGTTTTCAGGGCTGATCGGTTTTGTTTTGGGTGATTTATTTCTTTTCCAGTCATTTACTATCATTGGTGCCCGAATCTCAATGCTGGTTATGGCTCTTTCACCTCCGATTGCAGCAATTACCGGTTGGCTGCTGATGGGCGAAACTTTAAGTGCCCTTAGCCTGGCTGGAATGATACTAACAATTACAGGAATTAGTCTTGCAATATTGGGGAGAAAGAGTCTTGAAGAATTGGGGTCAACAGTAAAAAATTCCAGGTTCAGATATAAGTTGAAATATCCGGTTAAAGGCCTGCTCTTCGCATTTGGAGGCGCAGCCGGACAGGGTGTAGGCCTGGTTCTCAGTAAGTATGGGATGGATGGCTATGATGTTTTCGCATCAACCCAGATCAGGGTGCTGACCGGTGTAGTTGGCTTTGCAATAGTAATTACCGTTTATGGCGGATGGAAAAGGGTTGCAGCAGCCTTACATAATTTACCGGCTATGAAAAGCCTTTCACTTGGTGCTTTCTTCGGCCCTTTTCTTGGTGTTTCGTTCTCTTTGCTTGCCGTGAAATTCACTTCCTCTGGCATTGCCTCAACCATTATGGCCTTAACACCAGTAATGATTATTTTACCCTCAGCAATGCTTTTTCACGAAAAAGTAACCATGCGGGAAGTAATTGGTGCAATTATAGCAGTTGCCGGGGTATCTTTGTTCTTTATCTGAA
>JBBQIQ010000031.1:0-29365 GCA_038325075.1 Bacteroidales bacterium
TTCCCGCTTTTACCGTTCCGATGGGCATTTTGAGCTGAACAGAAATTTCTTCATAGGATAATTCTTCGAAAAAACGAAGTTTTATAAGCTGGCGGTAGCGGGGGTTTAATTTATCAACAACATCGCGCATCAGCCGTTGGCGCTGATCCCTGATAAAACTTTCTTCGGGCCCGAAGGATTGATCGACAATATCTGGCTGAAGTGCAGGCGATTGGTTTTTATCCCGCGCACAGGGATCTTTTTTTTGTTTTCTCAGGTAGTCAATGCAGTGGTTGTTGGCAATTTTAAAGAGCCAGGTGCTGAAAGCAAAATCAGGGGAAAAGCGGGCAAGATTATGAAAAGCTTTACTAAATGATTCGATGGTTAAATCCTCAGCGATCACCGGATCATTTACCTTTTTCAGCAACATGTTGTAAAGCGAGTCTTCGTACAAAGCCATCAAACCGGCAAAAGCCTTCTGATCGCCCTGAACAGCCCTGTTAACAAGCATTAGGTCGCGTGTAACCGAATCTTTATTTGATGGAGTTTCATTTACCATTGAGTCTTCTTCGAGAAAAGCCCGGAAAATCCAAGTACAAGATTAATAAAAATCAGCCAAATCTCAAACAGTGGTGAAAATAACAAAAAATGCTTTTCATTCAATCGGATCATGCACTTTTTTACAATGATCAACTGGCTGATAAGCCTGAGGCCAAAAATACCTGCAAGCAATTTCCAGTCAACGCCCAGAAAAAAAAGCCCAATCAACAATCCAAAGAATACCAGTTGGCTCAGCGAATACAGGCCTAAAACCATTTTATGGCTGGTGCGGTAATACCGGCCGGTTGTAAGGTGCCGTTTCTTCTGCCTGAACCACGAGGCGAATGTTTGCTTCGATTTGGAAAAAGTATGGGCAACCAGTAGTGGCTGAATCCGGGTATTACTACCCCTGGCTACCTGATTTATAAACAAATCGTCGTCGCCGGAGCTGATTTTATAATGCTTAACAAAACCTCCGATATTGAAGAACAGCGATTTACGGTAGGCGAGGTTACGTCCGACCCCCATATAAGGCATCCCCGCAAGGGCGAGCGACATGTACTGAACAGCAACCATCAGGGTGTCAAACCGTATTAACAGATTAAGCAACCCGGATTGAGGTGAATAACCACCATAGCCCAGAACAATTTCGGTTTTCCCGGTAAATGCGGATTGCATCGATTCAATCCAGCCCGGCCCTGAAGGGAAACAATCGGCATCGGTAAGTAAAACAAGGTCGTATTTTGCAGATCTTATACCGATTGAGAGCGGAAATTTCTTGCCCTTGAAAAAATTAAGGTTCTGTGTGATATTTACCAGTTTCAGATGGGGATATTTATCGGTAAGTTCACGCAGCAGGTAATAAGTGTCGTCATCAGAAGCATCGTTTACAACTACGACCTCATATTCAGGATAATCCTGCTCTAACATTTTTGGCAGAAAACGGACCAGATTATGATATTCATTCTTAGCACAAATTATCACCGAAACCGGTTCCTTATTTTCACTCACCGGGCGTTTTGCAGCGTTATAAAAGGCAAGTTTGCTGAAAATCAGCCAGTAATATGTAAGTTGTATCAATAAGGCGACCAACAGCGCCACTATCAGAGGCCACCATTGAGAAGACAATATGCTATGTAACCAAACCATGGACAATATATTTCGAATGGCAAATTTACCCAAAGGACTTCAAAACAAAGAAACAAGTTTTCAACATTCCTGAAATGGTTTTCAGCAGGCAAAGGGGGCAGGGCGAAGGGCGCAGGGCGCAGAGCTCAGAGCTCAGGGCGCAGGGCCGGTGGCTGAGTGTTTTGCGACCAAAATGCTGAAATATACAAACGGGATGATTCGCAAAATGTGTCGAAGCCACAGGGCATGGAGCATGGGGCGCAGGGCACATGGAGCGAAGCGGAATCCCGACCTCTTCGTCGGGAGGGCATGGAGCAAGGAGAATGGAGAATTGGGCATGGCTTTGAAAGGAGAGGTTTTGGCTCTTTAGAAACAGAAATGGGGACAAGGGGAAATGGGGACAGTTAGCTGAAAAGTAAGGATTCGTCTCTTTAGAAACAGAAATGGGGGCACGAAGAGATGGCGACAAGGGGAGATTCGTCCCCCATCATGACATTATTCCGTTTCTAAACCACTTTAAATCCGCCGGATAGTAAAATCAAAACAGGAAAAGCACCAAAAAAGCATGAAAACCATTAATTAAACAATAGTTTCAACGATAATTCTTATTTTTATCCATTCGCTGAACAACTATTTTTAAAGCAGTTCAATAAAAATGTCCCGAATAAACGCAGGAAAATTGTTACGTTGCAACTGGTCAGCAATATTATTGCTTCTATCTTTTATCACCAATCATAGCTATGCACAAATCAAGGAAACCGGGCTTCCTTTTATAAACAACTATCCCAAATCCGTTTACAATGCAGGCACCCAAAACTGGGCCATAGCACAGAACAGCAAGGGCTTTATGTATTTCGGGAACAATGACGGATTGCTGGAATTCGACGGACAAAACTGGCAGACCCATTTACTTCCGGTTCAGACAATTATCAGATCATTGCAGGCAGTTGGAGACACTATCTACTCAGGATCGTTCGAAGAAATAGGGTTTTTCGCGCTTTCACCTGATGGGAAAATGGAATTTAATTCATTAACCAGTTTAGTCCCAAAACCTTACAGATCATTTGGTGAAGTATGGAAGATTCATGAAACACCCAATGGCATAGTTTTTCAGTCATACCTGTATATTTTCATTTATAACAACCAGAAAATTACCGTAATAAAACCCAAATCAACTTTTACCTATTCCTTTTATGCAAATGGCAAACTTCTGGTGGTTGATAAGGAAAATGGAATTTTTGAACTTACGCCTTCCGGATTGAAGTTCCGGTTTAATCATCCCCTTTTTCAGCAGGATGAAATCAGGAGCATAATGGAGACAAATTCTGCCGATTTGCTGATAGGCACCTTTAATAAAGGGATGTTTGTCCTTAAAGGCAATGAACTGTCAGCCTGGGAAAGCTCCTTAAATAATGAACTGGCCGACAATACCTTGTATTCTGCAATACGGCTGCAGAATGGATTTTACATATTTGGCACCATCCGCAATGGCATATATATTACCGATGCCAATGGAACCATTTACCAGCACATAAACAGGCAGAAAGGTCTTCAGAATAACACAATTCTCAGTCTTTTTGAGGACAACCGCAATAACCTCTGGATTGGACTTGACAATGGAATTGATTATGTTGAGATCAACTCTCCTTTGAGCATACTAAACTATAACTATAATATAGGAAGTACCTATGCAACCATCGAGTTCGGGGGCAACCTATACGTAGGAACCAATCAGGGTCTCTATGCAATTGAACTTAACAGCCTGTCAAACAGGTATCTCAACAATAAATTCAGCCTGATAAAAGGTACTGAGGGGCAGGTCTGGTCGCTAAAGGTTATTGACGATCAACTGCTTTGTGGCCATAATTACGGTTGTTTTCTGATCGAAGGCAATAATGCGACAAGAATTTCAGGCATACAGGGGTTCTGGGATTTCCTGGAATACAGTGGTTCTGCTGACACCCTGCTTGCCGGCACATATAACGGCCTGGTTAAAATGATCAGAGACAACAAATCCTGGAAAGTTGAAAACTTGGTTAAAGGATTTTCAGAATCATGCCGGTTTGTGGAGCAGGATTCCGATGGAAGTATCTGGATAGCACATGGTTATCGTGGTCTGTTTCATCTGGAGCTGAAAAATGATCTTTCGGCTGTGCGCAAGGTTACTTTGTATAATAAAGGTCACGGTCTTCCTGAGGATTTACCCTACAATCTCAATAAAATAAACAACGAGATTTTGGTTTCGACAAAAGACGGGTTTTTCGCTTTCAATAAGAAAAAAAATACCTTTATCAGACAGCGCAATTTCAACGAAATTTTTAAGGAGCAGGCGTTTATCAGCAAACTTGTAAAAGACAAGACAGGGAATTTCTGGCACTTCTCGGTCAATAAAATGGGCGTTTACAGATTACAGGAAGACGGTGGTTTCAATAACATTGAGATTCCTTTCTACCCTGTCAACAAAATGCTTATACCCTACTTTGAAAGTATCTATCTGCGTGACAGCAAAAATATTTTCATAGGTTCACAAAACGGGTTGATTCATTACAACCCGGAATTTCTTATTAACTACCGGGTTGCTAACGCTGTTTACATCAGAAAGGTGACTTTTGAGAATGCCGAAAATCCTATTTCGTTTTATAATCCGCGGCTAAGGGGAGAAATTAATGAGAAATCGCTCAAAAATTCCGTGCAGGCAGAGATGCCATACAGGAATAACTCAATTAAGATCAGCTTTGCAAGTCCCGGTTATGAGCGTCAGAACGGAACGCTTTATTCCTACAGGCTTGTTGGATTTGAAAAGAACTGGTCGGCCTGGGATAAAAATATCTTCAAGGAATACACCAACCTGAGTGAAGGCATATACACATTTGAGGTTAAAGCAATGACCTCCTATCATTCAGTCGGCGAAACAAGCACATATACATTCCGCATCAAACCGCCGTTTCACCGATCAGTTGCCGCTTATATTGTATATACCATTTTATTTATACTGCTGATCATTGGTAATCTTTATTATCAGAAGATAAGAATTGGGAAAGCCCGCGCCAATGAATTGCAAAAACATGAGAAAGAAATGAGCAGTCAGGCAATGCTCTTCAGGGAGCAGGCATTGATTCAGGAAAAGGAGATCGTTAATCTGAGAAACGAAACCCTTTTGAACGAAATGAATCACAAAAACAGGGAACTGGCCAATTCAACCCTTAACCTGCTGCATAAAAATAAGATCCTGACATCTATTAAACTTCAGCTTTCAGATCTGATTCAAAAGTCGTCCGAAAATACTGATCAAAAGCATGAAATTTCAGGTATAGTTCGTAAAATAAACAAGGAACTGGGTAATGAAAAGCATCAGGAAGCCTTCGATTCATATTTTGATGAAGTGCATCAGAACTTTATTAAACGTCTGAAAGAGGCTCACCCTGTCCTTTCGCCAAAAGAGCTCAGGTTGTGCGCCTATTTGAAGATGAATCTATCTTCAAAGGAGATATCTTCGTTGATGAATATTTCTGTAAGGGGCGTTGAAATCAGCCGTTACCGGCTCAGAAAAAAGTTAAACCTGGACAGGGAAACCAACCTGACTGATTACATTCTGAACTTTTAGTCCGGATCATTCATCTCCACACATTGGTAATTGTATAGTTACTCCTGGTGTCTGTTTAAAATCCAAATTAACTTGAGTCAGGTATATCTTAAAACAGCGAAAGCTGCTGTTTAAATTTGGTTAAACTTTGTCAACAGACCCATCCCTGCCCGTCCGGTCAGGCGAGCCTATTGAAAAAAAATAAAATTTAAACAGACCCTGACATTTCAAACAGTTTGATCCGATTAAAAATCAATTCCTAATTCCTTTCAATTCGTTGCTGCATCAATTATTTATTTCGCGTTTTCCCTTCTTGCATCGAGTTCATTCTTCATCAGGGTGGTAGTTTTGGCGTCGATCTTGTAAAAGATCATAAACAATGCACACGACATATACAAGATACCAGGGATAACTGAAACCAGTAATTTTATTCCGGTAATGGCGGTATCATTTTGTAAAACGTTCGGTATAAAACCGGATGCGGCTAAAATCCAGCCTGCAATGGCGGCGCCAATTCCCCAACCTGCTTTTTGAGCAAAAACAGCAGCGGAGAAATACAGGCCTGTAGCCCGACGGCCGGTGGTCCATTCGCCATAATCGGCCGAATCGGCAATCATGGTCCAAAGCAGGGGAACAGCCGGTGCGTATGCCATTTTTGCAATTATGTTGAACACATAAATGGTCGTCAGATCATTAATGCCGGCAATGTAAATCAGGATGAAAAATAAGCCGGAGATTAACGAGCTCCCGATAAATACATTCTTATTTCCAAATCTTTTGGCCAATGGTTTGGATAATGGCAAAGCGACAATGAGTGCAACCGTTCCAATTACATTAAACAATTGTACATTATTTTCGCGCCCGAGATAATATTTGAAATAATAGGCTATGGCTGCATTTTGCATGGCAAACATGATAAAAGAAATAATTCCTACCATAGCCAGTATAATCCATGCTTTGTTTTGAAAAAGGTTTTTCACATCTTCCTTAAGCGAATTCACCTGCTCTTTTGGCGGCTGAACGCGTTCTCTGGTAGTTTTGAATGTGATAAAAAAGAAAATCAGGCTTAATCCTGAAAACAGGAATACGGTGTATTGAAATCCCTGTGCCTTATCGCCACCTCCGAAAAATTCGGCTAAGGTTAGCGCAAGACCGGTTACAATAAATTGCCCTGTAAAACCGGCGATGAACCGGTAAGTGTTAAGTCCGGCCCGCTCGTAGGTATCGTCGGTCATTACAGCGCCTAAAGCTGAATAAGGCAGGTTAATGAATGCATAGGCCGTCATTAAAAGTACATAGGTTGCCCCGGCATAAACGATTTTACCGAATTCGCCAAAGCTTGGTGTTGTAAAGGTTAAAATAGCCAGAATGGCATAAGGAATGGCTCCGAACAAAATATAGGGGCGGAATTTTCCCCAGCGGGTATTGGTCCGGTCAGAAACTATGCCGATTATCGGGTCGATGGCCATATCCCAGAAACGGGCAATCAGCATAATGGTACCTGCGGCTGCGGCTGAAATCCCATAAACATCGGTATAAAAAAACAGCAGCCAGAATCCAACCATATCCCATACAAAGTGGGAAGCGGTATCGCCTAAACTATAACCGATCTTTTCCTTTACACTTAATTTTAAGGTGATCTTTTCCATCTTCCTGTATTTGGTTCTTGTTTGAACAATTCGCTTGTTTTACTACTAACACTCTTTTCAATTTATTTCAAACCCAATTTTACTTATGTAAAGCGATTCTTTGCTTCACTCAAATGGCTCACCTTAGGTCAAATAAAATATAAGTTCTTGACCATTCAATTTCCTTACCGGGCTCAACATGTATATCGAAGAATAACTCAGGACTGATAACATGTGTCGATCCCCAAAGATTCACTTTATTTGTTTTAAAACTTCCGGTTTCACGTATGCCAATTCTACATTTGTTATTTATTAATTCCCAGCTTGCATCCACCTTTTTATTACCTGAAAGATTGCTGAAAAAGAATTGTTCTTCGGGCGTACCATTAAATGAAATTCCTTCGTTACCGATATCAACTTTCCTTTCGGGATTAACTGTTGCATCGAAAAGTTCAGGATTGAGGTTAAAAGGAAATTTTAAGATATAATCACTGCTCATAAACGCATTGTTAACGGCTAAGAAATTGTGGCCATATTCATTGGTGATAATGGTTTTAGACCCTGTATTTTTTAGATGGTATTTAATGATAAAGCCATTTCCCACTAATTTAATTTCCTTTTTATACTTATATGCATAGCCATTAGCGTTCTGCGATTTGCAGTTGATAATGATAATATCCGGTTTAGCAGTAACCTTAAATGCGGCAGGCTGAATTTCATACTTCTTGTGGAAAAAGTATTCACCCCCTTCTTTCTTCAATAACCCCACACCAATTTTATGAAACCAATCGCCTTCCCGGATCTCATCATAACCAACAGGAGCCTCAATACCAAATTCGTTATAAAAGCCTTTCCCTGATCCGGTATCGTCCTTGTCGTTCAATTTCTCCACGCCTGAGACTGAAATGCCTTTATATTTCACCGATACAATCTTTCCTGTCCAGTCAAATCGTGAAAAGTTGTAATTTGTTAATGGTAAATCAATTTGAACTTCAAGGTCTTTATTTTTCAGTATGTGTGTCATTTTTGTATTTTTTGATGCTGGCTAATCGCTACAAATGGTATGATTAAAAACAGAAAAAGCACAATTCTTTTCATTATTACGGTGTTTGAGGAAATGCTACTTTGCTTTGGTTAAGGCCGAATATTTTGCTCTAACCACTTCGTAAGCTATTTTCTTTGTTCTTTCAATGGTCACTATTCCCCAGTATTCTTCGTTGGCGGTGCCGTCATAAGGAACACCGCTGCTTTCCGGAGCCCATCCTCCGGGATCCTGTGTTTTATTGTCGCCTGCTTTCCAAAATTCATCAACAAATGCAAATAAGGCAACACCTGAACAAATATCCTGATGCCTGAAAATTTCATCCAGAATATTCTCTGTAGCATCAGCCTGCGCTTTTTCATTTACACCCTGATCGTAACCATTCTTTTTTACTGCCATATAACTGTCGGCTCCTGCCTCAGACAGGTACATTGGTTTAGCGCTGACCATTTCCCATTGAGCAAAAATCTCTTCAGGGTTATCCCAGCGATAAACATTCATTCCCCATACATCCACATTCGGACATAAGAAAAGTGCATTTGCATCGGGTAGTTCTCCGTGAGCGGTAGCAACCGGATGAGAAGGGTCAATTTTATGGATCAGTTCGGCTGCATCATTTAATGCATGATACCAGTTCTTAATACTATCGCCAAACCACTCAGGATGATAATTGTATTCATTGCCAAGTTCCCAGAATAGAATTGCCTTATGATCCTTGTATGCTTTTACATAATTGATGAATGTCCCTGAAAGAATATCATAGTTCCCATCCTGGTTGTATCCGAAGCCAATAATGACCTTCATACCTGCTGCATCTATCTGATCAAGAACTGCAACATCAGCTATCGGAGCATAAACCCTGATGGTGTTTATGCTGGCTTCTTTCATTAAAGCCAGATCTTCTGTCAAATTGCAAAAGTTTCTGTTATTGCTGCCTTTGGGCACCGGGTGATAACATATACCCTTAATCGTGTAAGGCGAATGGTTTACTAATATCTGCCGGCCAGAGATAGTGACAACATCCGCTTTTGCATTTTCCTGATATAAAATAAAAATGCTGATTAACAGAACGAATACGAATAGCTTCTTCATAGTAAGTAATTCAGGTTGGCAATACGGTACAAAAATATTTTTATTACGCAATTCCCTCTTTAATATTACCCTGGCTAAGAATCTCAGCACGCTGCAACTTAAGGGCTTCCCGGATTTCGTATGCTTTTTGCTCAGTAACATCGTACTTCCACATCACAATAATAGCCAATAAACCTGTTGTTACCGGAATCAATATATCAGCAATTCTCAGATTAGTCAGTGTTTCGACTGTTTGCACCTGCGCATATCTGTCAAATCCAACCAGGTTTAATACAGCTCCACTAGAGAGCAGTGCAACAGCAGTACCCAGTTTAACCATCCACCAGTAAACAGCACCAAAAGTGCCTTCGCGCCGGGTACCGTTATTCAGCTCATCCAAATCGCAAACATCGGCTGTCATTGACATCATTAAGGTAAACAAGCCTCCAATACCAAATGACATTAAAGGAATAGGTAAAAACATCAGATAAGGATTTGCCGGGCTGAAACCCCACCATTTCAAGATGTATCCTACCATGGAGATTACAGTAGCCATAATAAAGGCATTTTTCTTACCCATTTTTTGAGAAGCAAAGGTTATAATAGGAATTACTAAAAATGCAGTCGCCAAAGCACTGACTGTGCCGAACCAGGCAGGCCAATGCCCGGCGGCAGTTGTATCTCCCCTGAAAAGGTAAAAGATGATGATAAAGAAGGCAAATTGAGCAATGGTTTGAAATCCGTTAAAAATAAGAAATGTGGCTCCGCATAATTTAAGGAAGGGCTTGCATGTCACGGTTTCTTTGATTCCTAAAATAAACTCCTTTGTGTTGGCGGCAAGGTCTTTCAATGACAGCTTGGACTTGCCTTTCGAGCCAGGCATAAGTACTATATCGGGGAGAACCATTTCCTTGCAAAAAAAAGCCGGCATTACTGCCAGTATTGTGCACAATGCTCCTACCCATATTGATAGCTCCCTGGCCCCCTGTGGCGCTGAAGCAAATAAAGACTGGTCGTAAATTAATACCCAAAACCAGGGTGCAATCATCCAGGCAATCTGACCCATCCACTGCGAAACAGCCATCAGGCGGGTGCGCTCATGATAATCGGGGCTCATTTCGTAACCTAAGCCAATTAGAGGCGTTGCGAAGATTGTATACCCGACATAAAAAAGCATAGACAGACTCAGAAAGTAAAAGAAATTATAGGTCTGGGAGTTTTCGGGATAAAGCTGCCACATAACCATAAAAGTAACACCGGTTAACACGCCCCCTAAAAGAATATAGGGCTTTCTTCTTCCCCATCGCGAACGGGTATTGTCCGAAATATAACCCATGACAGGGTCTGTTAGCGCATCTACCAACCGTGGGAGTGCAGCAAGTAACCCTGCCAGAAATGGATCCATATTCAAGGCTAAAACCAGTACAATCATAAATACCCCCAAAGCAGCAGGGAATAACTGGTTAGCTAAGCTTCCTGCTCCAAAAGCCATTTTTTGTCCAAAAGGAACAACATCTTCCGGAGCTGTTTTGAATTGTGCCATGTCGCTATGTGTTTGTTAGTTATTGGTACAGGTTGCTGGTTGCTGGTTTGACAATGCCTGATTAACGTTGACCGAAAATTTTACTGCCGGCAATTAATTATATGTATCAAACAAATGCTCCATAACTTTTTTCGGCTTCCGGTCAACAGTAAACAATCCCCAGTGTTTTTCAGGCTCCATGGCTTCGGGCGATCCCTTCCATGTCTCATCAAAAGCTTCGAATACAAATGTGAGTATCCCCTCTTTTGAGCTCCATTTTACCAGATCATTGTAATACCTTGATTGAAATTCCTCACTTACATTTTCCGGATTTATTCCCCGGCCATTTGAATTGGTAGCCCATCCGGCTTCAGTAATTACGACAGGCTTGCCAGGATACCTTTCCGAAATACTGTAATAATTTTGCCTGGTGTATTCAAGCGCTTCGTGAATGTGTTTATATTCCCATACCGGGTAGGAGTGAATTGAAATAAAATCAACTTCATCAACCAGCCGTGCCAGTTTGTCGTACCAGGGAACATAATTTTCGCAGAAGGTTACCGGCTGTTTGGCTCCGTCTTTTATCATCCGCACGTAGCTGATTACTTTGTCAACTGACACATAGTGATCGGTCCATTCGAAAGTAGCTTCATTTCCGGCTGAGAGCGAGAAAATAATATCAGGATACCGGTTGGCAATCCAGATCAGTTTTTTGATCTGGACCAGATTGTCCTTTGTATTTCTTTTAAGTGCTTCCTCAGAAAATATTGTTCCCCATGGGCAACCAAAATTGTTTAACTCGGCGCCAATATAAGCCCCTAGCATCACCCTAAAATTCAGTTTCTCTTTATCGATTACTTTTAAAACTGTTTCGGCATGCAAACTGCAATCATACAAACGAAGGTAAGTCCACTCCTTTTGAAGTATCAGCAGGTCTTCCATAAATTGCTCATAGGTAGGGTATATTCCGGTTTCAGGACTTTGTCCCTGCCTATACCCTGAATAGCAGATTGCTTTCCCACCGGCCAACGAAAGTATGTAATCACTTCTAAACGACATTTTGTTTTCTCCTCTTAAGTGTGTCTGTATTTTATTTAGCTGCCTATATTCCTGAACGAAACTTCTATCTGTACAATTTCTCCGGAACGATTAAATATTTGGGAACTTATTTCTTTACCGATGGTATGACCTCGCACAAAAACCTGTTTCCCATCAGCATAAGTGATCGACATGCTATCTTCGTCAACTGCACTGTATATAACAGGCACCTGACAGAAAGTAAAGCCAAGCTGCCCCTGTTTAAGCATTATTTGCCGGGCTTCTCCCTTAAGATTAAAATAATCGAAAACGCTTTGCTGATTTAACAACTCTTTGGGATTCAACAAACTGGATTGGAATACAATTTCACCATTCAGGACATGAATCCCTAATTCTCTCATGCGTGAGATGAAGTCTTCTTTCACCTGTCCGGTCATGCCTGGTTGCTGAGCTCCTGCATTTCCCGGGGTGTGCGAATAGGCATCCGTCGGGAAAGCCCCATACAATTCAGGAGATTTGTTCAGGCCTATTCCTGCTTTGATTTCGAAATAGTGATCCTTAATTTTACCAACCACCACAGGATCCGCTGCTTCATTTATACCTTTAAAATAGCACTCCTGTGCAGCAAGAAGTAATTTCGAAACCATGTGCCAGTATATGCTGCCCAATCCTTCGTACCCATAAAATGTTCCCGACCGGCCGGTAAACGACTGGTGGTCGAAAATCTCTTCGTAGATTCCCAGGACCTTTTCCTTTTCTTCGGCAAGAAGCGGGGCATAAGCAGCAGAATCCAGTTGGTTTAAGGCCTTTTCCAAAACGGCAGCATTCCGGAATGATCCGTTAAAGTGGAAATTGCCCAGATCATCTTTACTAATAATAGACGAATCGGAATCGGCAATTAATTTAGTCAGAAGCTTCGACTCCTGAACCTTACTGCCGGGAATGTTATTTTTTTGGCTAAAAAGAGGCAATTGCCTGTCGGGATAAAGCAGATAGCTGTATTGATCTAGACGGAATAAATTACTAAATTTCAACGAGTTAAGTACATCAAGGCTTTCGTCAACTGATAAGTATCCGGAGCTTAAAACAGCCACCTGGCCTTCGAGCATTTCGTACAAATGGCGGATAGAAACACCCTGATCTGAGAATGAAATCAGGTTATAGGCATGATAAAGGCCATCCGCACGTTTGTTTACTTTTATGGACTGATCCATATATCTCAATGCAAGTTGCGTGAATTCAGCCAAAGCCTTTACCTGAACCATCATTTTCCGGCCTGAGAAAGATTGTTCGTAAACAGCATTTCTGTAATCGCTTCCGGCTTCACCAAGGCTATCGGCAAAACGACGTCTGTCGGCATCTGAAAATCCGGTTATAATAAGTGCTGTATTTTCAGTAAAAAGTGCAAATATCCTGTCGAACAAGGCTTTTACTTCTTCCGAAATGCTGATTTCCTGTGATGATGATTCGCAGAACCGTTCCGACCAGAATTTCAGGAATCGCCTTAAATAATTCAGCGTAACCATAGAAACCCCATTTCCAACAAGCGCATTGTTGGCATCGTTCCATTCAGGGCGTTGGGTGTTTAGCCAGATGCCTGCTTCGGGTATAAAATTGCTGAGCTTGGCGAGCAAGGTAACCAGTATTTTTTCGGTAAGATTAACCCTATATATCTGATTGTCCCTGCCTCTCAATAAAACGCCGTCAGCACCGGTTTTACTGGTCAGCTCCTTGATTTTATCATTTAATTCAAAATCAAAAACAATCGTATCCTTCGGATTTTTTACAATTTCGTCGTACGATTTTATGCGATAAGGGATATTTGCATAAACAAACATTTCCTTTTTCAAAAGTGAATCCAGGGTACCCGGATGAAACTCAGCGGATAATTCGAAGAATTTCTGGAGGTAAATAATCTGGTGGTCTCCCCAATAGCCTATGTAGGACCACGGATCGTGCGGATCGGGACTTTCCCAGTCGATGCCTTCGCGTGAAACACGGTATGGATTGTAGCCATCGGCGGTTGTGGCATTTAAAAACTTACTGATCATACCTTCCAGAAATTCAGGGCATGAAAGGCTGAGCGCTTCCCAGTTCTGAAAAATATCGCGCCAGTTTCCCTGGTAATTCAGTTTTACGGAACCATCCGGGTTTTTGGTTTCAATCGAAAACTGGTTCCATGGGCGGCTTGGATCGCCGTGCCTGCGGCTGAAAGTAAGCGGCAGATATTCGCAGCAAATCCGGATCAGGTCAAAATCCGAGGTACTTTCAGCAAGTCTGATCATCTCCATGTAGCTTATTTCTTTGGGAATATGATCGAACCAATCTTTGTATTTAACTGCTAACCCCTTATTAATTTGCCCCACAAAAAGGACAAAGTCTGTTTTATCAAGTGCGTAATTGTTGATGAATATTCCGCCCCTCATTACATTGAATAAGGTGTTGGAGAAGTGGCGGGCACAACTTAACTTGTCGTTGCCCATCTGCAGTCCGTCAGCGTTGGAAACAATTTTTCTCAGGTTGGTCGTTCCTTTTTCAATATCAGCGTCAACCAGATGTTTTAAATTATCCAGCGTTTTTATGGCGTTACTAAGGTTGGCAACATCGCTGCTTTCCTGGTTGATTTCGGCAACAATCATCCACTCTTTGCTGGTATCCTTTTCAAGCGTTAGCCTTGTACTTACAAAATAAGCGCCGCGTGTTGCCCTGACATCGGTTTCTGTTTCAACCGGCTGTCCATTTATAAAATTCTCAACCTGGTGGTTTGAAATCAGAATCTTTGCATCAGGATTAAGCCCACATGACCACACCGTTGTTGCTTTAAGTGATTCGCTCGGCTCAGCCCGATCAACCGGGATTGAACTCAGCATAAACAAACCAAGTTTGGTCTCTTCGAGTAATTCACATTTTTTATAGGCGTCAAGCAAACTGCTGTAAGTATTCTGAAAATCGAAATCCACCCCGTTTGGCAGAATATTAATGATTCCATCGAGAACATCCACTGCAACTGATCCGGTATTGTAATTGCTGATGACCGATTTCTTTACGAAACCGTATTTTTCGCTGCTATACCAGCCATATCTGAACCCGACTCCCAGGTCAGCATTTATTTCCTCGAAAATGATTTTATTTCCAAAAATGCTTTTGTAGAGGTTTCTTTCAATTTTGTATATTTTCTCCGATTCTGTTGAAAAAGGTTCCCATAAGTACAATCGCTCATCCTTGCCGACAAGCAGGTAGGTTTTACTTCCGGTAATGCCTTTGCTATCGTGTATTTTATCAACGCTATAATAGGGGAACAAGGCATTATTCCTATCCTTCCTGCCGGCAGAAAGCGCGCCGTTGCTCGAAATAAACATCCAGTGATCTGAATTACCCACGATGGTTATAAAGAAATCAGGCATCTGGTTGCAGTTGATGATTTTGTAGAATTGTTCATCTTCAATTTCCACAAATTGACCCTCAACCTTTGCGCTGAAGCACTTTAGTTGAGCATTTCCTAAAAAAATGTCTCTTTTTTTCATCGTATCAGGCATTAAAATTTCTTTAACTTTTTAATTTAAAAACAGTTTTAGAGAGAATTCTTTATTTTTAGTAAAAACCAAACTACCTGATTAAGCGATTTTTCGCTCTATTCAAATCGTTCAACTCAGGAAGAATATAATTTACAAAACAATCAAAAGGCATTTCAGCAAGTTCTGTTAAAGATGATCCTGTAAAATTTATTTTTTGTGCTTTTTTTTTCATTTAACAAAATCAATTTCCATCCCTGCATTTGCATTTGCATATTCAGGGCCAAATTTACTGTCTGTTTATATTCACAAGAAAAATATAAAAATCCATCAAAGAACCCGGGCGGAATTTATAGTACGTTGTTTGAGCAGGCAATGTAAAACCGGTCAGCAAATGTGAGTTTCCAGAAATCTATCCTACTTTTCATCTATCTGACTAAAAGGATAATATTACTTTCATGCCTGTAAGTGCAACATTACCAATGATCGTGACCCGATAAATTAAAAAGTCCAACTGGAATGAAATTGACTAAAACAAAATCATATTTTTATCAATTACACTAAATTAGGTTCAACAAAAATTTATCATCATCAAATCTAGCTGATTCGATACCTGATTTACAAATTTTTCATTACATCATGGTTACATCATAATTGTTGCTTTACCACATCAAAACTACAACAACATAATTTTAAAATATTATATATCAATAATTTAATAACAACAGAACAATACAACAAGACCAGGAGACGATCCATTTTCCATCAAATGAAATTAAACAATCGTTTCAACCTCCTTAATAAGCCTTAAATGATTTTACGATGTTGTTATAATATTTTGAACATATATATCTATATATTAACAACTTACTATGCCTATGATGTATTTATGATGTATCTTTATAGTCTTTATGAAGTAAGTTTGATGTATAATAAAACTTGACTTTACAAGGTGAAATGCCTTATTATTGACAACGCAAACCAAAGTTTGTATAATAACTTAATGTTTTCATTGTTCCGCAATTTCAGAGAAGCTTCGGAATGTGCTATTTTTTATACTTAACACATGCCGGAATACCAAAGAAAAAGTTGCAGCTAGTAAATTAAATGATTTTTTTTAAAGTTGGAAAATGTATCATTGATTAACACACTATTAATTCTAACCTTTAACCAAACACACCAACCCATGAAAAACAAATTTACAAAATGGAGCAAACTGCTTCTGGTTTCAATCGGAGTCATTTCAATCGTGGCATTGGCCGCTTGTAAGAAAGATAAGGATGAAGATCCTCCCAAAAACCCAATCGCAAGCTTCCAGTTTGCAGTCAGTACGACAAGTTTCCTTGAAGTTACTTTTACAAACTTCTCGCAAAATGCGACCACTTACGAATGGAATTTTGGTGATGGCCAGACTTCAACCGAAGCAAGCCCGGTTCATACTTATACAACGGCTGGAAATTATACAGTAGTGCTGACTGCAAAAAATTCGGCCAATGCTTCCGCAACTTTTAACGCTGCAATACAGTTACAGGATCCAAACTCGGCCCTTGCACTTTTGTCTGGCGAAACTTCAAAAACCTGGAAACTATTCAGGGAAGGTACCTGCATGGGTATAGGTCCGGATGCCGTCGGAGCGCGGACATGGTGGTCACTCGACAATACAGGGATAAGACCATGCATTTACTATCATGAGTTTACATTTAACCGTGATGGCTCCTTTGTATTTGATGATAAAGGCTATTTCTGGGGTGAGGATGTGATGTTTGGAGCACCTCTGCTCGGAACATGCTTTCCGGCTACTACAGCAAACATGGTAAATGTCAATGGTGCAGATATCAGCGCCCTGCTTAGTGGAACTCATAGTTTTACCTACGAACCAGTGACTAATACCGTTACCATTACAGGCACAGGCGCCTGGATGGGCCTCGTAAAAATTACCAATGGAGCAGAAATCACCACTGTACCCGCCAGCAGAACATTCACGATTTCCATTGAAGAAAGAACAGGTTATGATCTGATGACAATCGTCTATTCATGGGAAGGGGTTTACTGGGATTTTACTTATGCTTCCTATTCAAATCCTGCTCTTGAACCAATCGTTGTTGAAGAAGAAATCCCGTATGGTGAAGATCTTCCTAATCAGACACCAACCGAAATGTTCAACACCTTTGCTTCAACCGATGCAGCCGATGTTAAAGAATTGGTGCCAACCACTTCTGCTGTAGTTTTAACAGTTGGCGTGGATGATCCGGCCAACGCTTCAGCTACGAAAGTCGGACAGTACCAGAGAAGTACTGAAATGTATCCTGATTTGAAGTTCCAATTGGCTTATGATTGCCAGTTTGATAATTTCACAACAATTTCCATTGATGTTTATTTACCCAGCACCAATACTTACAGCGAAGGTGGTTTGACAAAAAACATTCAGCTTTGGATTGCCGACCAAAGTCAGACTCTGGAATTCTGGACAAGCTGGTGTCAGTATGATGTTGATGTAACCACAATCCCTTTGGATGAATGGAAAACCTACACCTTCCAGCTCGAATCTCCGACTTCCGGAACCGGAACCCCGAAAACCAGGACAGATCTTGACCTTGTGGGTGTGGCAATCGGTGGCTCGGGTCATGCTATTGACGGAACCTTCTACATCCGTAATTTAAGATTTGATTAATGCCTTTCATTTGATCAGGGCCAGCCTGTCTGGCCCTGATTTTTTATAATTCAGCCCATGAAAAAACCCAGACTCACGGCATACCTCCTGTCTTTATTATTAATGATACTGTTTTCTTCAACTTCCTGTAAAGAAGAAGATGAACCGGATAATACGGTTGATCCTTCAAATCTGGTTGTTGAAGTTACATTACCTGAAAACGGGCCCGGCATTGTTATTATTAACGCCAGTGCATTGAATACCGTTGAGTACAGGTTATTTATAGGTTCCGATGCTCAACCGGCTGCCAGTAATGCTACCGGACAATTTGAGTACGAATTCCTGCTTCCGGGAACCTATCAGATTGAGGTTAGGGCCTATGGTACCTCGGGCAGATATATCAAAAACACGAAGCAATTCAGACTGGATGACAACGATCCTGTCACGGTTGGCGAGGGATACACAACTCCTTTGCAATACGATGGCTATCAATTAGTCTGGAACGATGAATTCGAGGGAAATGTCCTCAATTCAGCATTCTGGAGTTATGAAACCGGAGCCGGTGGTTGGGGAAACAATGAACTCCAATACTACAGGCAGGAAAATACCACAGTTGCTGAACAGGTGGTTACGATTGAAGCCCGCAAAGAAAGTTATCAGGGTAGCGAATACACTTCATCGAGACTGGTTACCCGGAATAAAAAAACATTCACTTATGGCAGGATCGATATCAGGGCGTTGTTGCCCAAAGGCCAGGGAATCTGGCCGGCTCTATGGACACTAGGCAACAATATAACGTCAGTGGGGTGGCCTGCCTGTGGTGAAATTGACATTATGGAAATGATTGGTGGAAGCAACCGTGAAAAAACAACCCATGGCACTGTTCACTGGGACAACAACGGTCATGTACAATATGGACAGTCATACACCCTGGCTTCTGGCATATTTGCCAATGAATACCATGTTTTCACGATCATCTGGAATGAAACGAGCATCAAGTGGTATGTTAACGACGTCAAATTCAATGAAGTGGACATTACACCCCCCCACATGTCGGAATTCCATCAGCCGCAGTTCTTCATTTTTAACGTTGCAGTCGGTGGAAACTGGCCGGGAAATCCGGATGCCACTACCACCTTTCCGCAGCAACTTAAGGTAGATTATATCCGTGTATTTCAGGTTAACTGACACTACTAATTGCCTGGTACAGGAATAACCGGAAGATTCACATCCAACTGATTGAATGTTAAGTATTAACCAACTAAGCCAACCTTATGAAAAAAATATTACGCAAGATTTTTCTAATTCTGGTGGTTATGCTGAATGCAAACCTACTGTTTGCACAAACGCATAAGGTTACCGGAACAATTACCGAAGAAAACGGGCTGGGTATCCCCGGAGTAACCATTGTGGAGTCCGGAACCCAAAACGGGACCACCACCGATATTGATGGAAAATATAGCCTGACAGTATCCAAGCCGGATGCAACCATCGTGGTTTCGTTTATCGGCTATAAGACCCAGAGACTATTGGTCAGCAATCAGGCTGCGATTAATCTCGTTCTCATTCCGGAAGCTACAAATCTAAGTGAACTTGTGGTTATCGGTTACGGAACACAGAAAAAGAAGGTAGTCACCGGAGCCATCTCCAGTGTAAGTTCTGAAGAAATCACCTCTACGCCTATACTCCGTGTTGACCAGGCCATGCAGGGCAGAACTGCAGGGGTTCAGGTTACCAACCTTTCAGGGCAACCAGGAGAAGCTCCTACCGTTCGCATCAGGGGAGCCGGAACTACCGGTAATGCAAGTCCGTTGTATATCGTTGACGGAATCGCGGTTGGCGGAATTGATTACCTGAATCCGGGTGATATCGAATCCATTGATGTTCTGAAAGACGCAGCTTCGGCAGCTATTTACGGAGCCAGGGCAGCAAACGGTGTTGTCCTGATTACTACAAAAGGGGGGAAAGCCGGTAAAATGAGTATTACCTATTCCGGTTATACCGGTATTCAGAATGTGGCAAATACCCTTGATATGCTCGATGCAGAGCAATACAGGATGCTGATGAATGAAGGAGCCAGAAATGCCGGTTTATCAGAACCATTCGACTTAAATGAAATTCCGCTGCATAATACCAACTGGCAGGACGAACTTTTTGTAAAAAATGCCCCCATACAGAACCATGAGATATCGATCTCCGGAGGCAATGATAAAACAACCTACGTTTCTTCCCTGTCTTATTTTACGCAACAGGGAATTATCGGGGGCGATAAGTCACAGTTTGACCGCATTACTGCCAGGCTGAACACCAAAAGCCAGGTTAATAAAGTCATTAGTTTCGGGAACAACCTTGCCTATTCACATATCATCAGGCGTGGAATCGGAAGCAATGAATCATTTAACGGCGTTTACAGCAGTGCGTTGAACCTCGATCCTTTGACCCCGCTTTACGAAACAGATGCCGATATTCTTTCACAGGCGCCATATTCAACGGAACCGGTACTCACAAACAGTGCTGGCCAGGTATATGGCATATCCAATTACATAGGTGCCGAGGTTGTTAATCCGCTGGCCTTGCTTGAAATACAGACCAATGAAACACGCGTTGACAAACTGGTTGGTAGCATTTTCGGAGAAGCTGAAATTATGAAAGGACTGAAAATCAATACAAGCCTTGGTATAGACCTGGCTTATGTGCTGAACGATAGTTACCGGCCACTTTATTACCTGAACGATGCCCAGTTGAATGTTGAGAAAACTTCTGTCAGCAAACAGATTGACCGGTATTATACCTGGCAGTGGGAAAACACCATTTCATATACCAAAAAAATTGACGATCACAACTTCTCCTTACTCGCAGGAACCACTGCCAGTAAATACAATTATGAGAACCTGACCGGATTCAACGCAAAAGTACCGCTATTCGATCCTGACAATGTCTATCTGAATATGGCAACTGACACCGTTTGGGTTGCAACCGGTGGCGCAACCCATTCATCACTGGCATCAATCTTTGGACGAGTGACTTATGACTACAAAAACAGATACGCCTTTACCGGGATTATAAGGAGGGATGGTTCTTCAAAATTCGGGCCTAACAACCGGTATGGTACTTTCCCTTCAGTCGGAGTATCATGGGTTGCCAGTGACGAATCTTTCTTTCCAAAACTTAGCTGGCTTGATCTGGTTAAGTTCAGGGCATCCTGGGGTGTAAATGGTAACCAGGAAATCGGCGACTATCAGTATATCTCCACCATCAATAAAAGCAGGGGATATATTTTTGGCGGAGGAAGGATTACCGGAGCTTCTCCATCCTATATAGAAAATGCTGATATCCGGTGGGAAGAATCCAAACAGACTGACATTGCACTCGATATGGGGGCTTTCAACAACCGGCTGCTTGCAACCGTTGATTACTATGTTAAAACAACAGAAGGCCTTTTGGAAAGAATACCTATTCCTGGTCATGTAGGTAATGACCCCCCCTATGCCAATGTCGGAAGCGTTCAGAACAAAGGGGTTGAGATTTCTTTAAACTGGCGTCACATGGTTAAAGAGTTCAAATATTCTGTTGGGATAAACGGATCGTACAATCAGAATAAAATGACCTACATCGGGAACGAAGACAAGGTACTTCCCGGAGCATCGTGGGCAATTGCCGGCATGGTAACAAGAGCCGAAGAAGGCCTTCCAATCGGCTATTTCTGGGGCTATAAGACAGATGGTATCTTCCAGAACCAGGCTGAGGTCTTTCAGCACATCGGAAGCACCGGCCATCTGCTTCAGCCAAATGCTGACCCCGGAGATGTCCGTTTTGTAGATGTAAATGGTGACGGCTTTTTGAATGCTGATGACCGGACAAATATCGGGAATCCGACTCCGGACTGGACTTTTGGATTTAATGCATCGGCTGATTACAAGCAGTTCGATTTTTCGATCCTGATAATCGGAACCTATGGCAATGATATCTTTAACGGAAGTCAGCGACAGGACCTCAGATACACAAACAGGACGATAGCAGCCATGGACCGCTGGACTGCCGAGGGCACATCAAATGAAGTACCCAGATATACCTGGATTGATGTCAACAACAATTACCGTGTTTCTGACCTTTACATAGAGGATGGATCTTACTTAAGGATTAAAAACCTTCAGTTTGGCTATACTTTACCAGGCAACATTCTTAAAAAGATAGGGGCTTCAACATGGAGGTTCTATGTTTCGGCCGAAAACCTGGCAACCATTACCAAATATACCGGGGCTGATCCTGAAATCGGGGCAAGAAGCTCTTTCGACATCGGCATAGACCGGGGTATTTACCCACAGGCAAGAACCTGGCGTTTGGGAACAACCATTACATTCTAACTCAAAAAAACTGAGAACATGAAAAAATTGATATATAAATCAGCAAAGGCCATTCTCTTAGTTGTGCTTTTTACAGCCTGTAGCGATGATTTTCTCGACTTAAAGCCTTTAGATCAGGAAGTTACCACTACTTTCTACAAAACCGAAGAACAGGCAATCCAGGCTTTGGTTGCTGTTTATGACGTATTGGGGTACCAGGATACACCGGGTGTTTCGTGGGCACCCTTTATTGTAATTTCCGACATCCTTTCCGACGACGCTTATGCCGGTGGTGGGGATGCCAACGACGGGCAGGATGAGGATGAGCTGAACAATTTCAACATCCCGACAACCAGCAATATAGTTCGTGCCATCTGGATTAAAAATTATATAGGTGTTTACAGGGCAAACACGCTGATGGAAAAGATCGGAGGGGTAGATGCTTCAGAAGAATTCAAAAACAGGCTGATTGCTGAAAGTAAGTTCCTGAGGGCCTACTTTTATTTTGAGCAGGTGGCCTATTTTGAGAATATCCCCTTACTGACTGCTACCCTGAGTGGCCCATCGGAATACAACCAACCGCAGGCCACCCCGGAGCAGGTGTACAACCAGATTGCCCTTGACCTTACTGAGGCCATGGAAGATTTGCCTGAAACCGTTCCGGCTGCAGAAGCAGGAAGGGTAACCAAATGGGCCGCCCAGGCATTGCTGGCAAGAGTCTATTTATTCTACAACGGTGTTTACAATAAGGAGTTACAGGCAGGTACCACAACAGTAAACCGCACCTTTGTTCTTGGTTATCTTGATAACCTGATAGCCACCAGCGGCCATGATCTACTTGAAGATTACGCCGAAAATTTCAAACTATCCGGCGAAAACGGAAAAGAATCGGTTTTTGAAATTTCCTATGGAGATACCCCTCCCTGGTGGGATTGGGGTTATGTTAGAGGAGGCGAAGGCAACCTTTCAGCGCAGATGCAGGGCCCCAGGGTTGCAGGCTCAGATAACTGGAACAGGGGCTGGAGTTTTGGAACAGTGAGCCAAAAGCTTGTTGATGACATCAAAAACGACCCAAGGTATGAATATACGGTTGTTACACAGGAACAATTGGACGGCTCTCTTTCTGCAGGCTATCAGCATACCGGATATTTCTCAAGAAAATATAGTTCTGATGCAGAGCACTGGGGCACTGACGGACAATTTGAGTTAAACAGGACCTGTAATCACCGGGTGATCCGCTTTTCGGATGTATTGCTTATGGCCGCCGAACTTGGAAGCGGCAATGCACAACAATATCTTGACCGCGTCAGGGCTCGTGTTGGACTTGGCAGCATCCCGGCCACCGCAGAAAATATCTATAATGAAAGGAGGCTGGAACTCTCACTTGAAGGCATCCGCTATTTTGATCTGCTTCGCAAAGGAACCTCTTTTGCCAATCAGGCATTGACCTATTCCGGAATCAGAGGCCCAAACTACATAGGTGATCAGCAAATCTTTGATGTTACTTTTAATCCGGCAACCAAAGGTTTTCTTCCGATACCCCAGACAGAAGTCGATCTCTCTGGCGGTATGTTTAGTCAAAATGCCGGCTATTAAAAAACTGGTTGTCTGATACTGTTGAATTAAAAATCAACAGTATCAGATATACTTAGTTTTACACCAATCAGTTCCTGTCGGACTGAAAATATTTAAAATAACCTTGGTTGGTTGGTTTAGTGATGTGTGCCTGATGAAGCCAGGGGCGGATTTAACATACAGAAGAAATTCTGAAAAAAAGCAAAAAGGATAGTGGTTGGTTTTTATCTGATTTTGTAAACTTAAATCCTACCCCTGGTTTTCATTTGCACCTGTGAAGCTTATGATTATGAAAAAAAACTTTCTTCTTCTTATGATTCTGATTGTCACAATGGTGCCTGGGGCAAAAAGTCAGAATTGTTACCACCTTGTTTGGTCCGATGAGTTTGAATATTCAGGAGCGCCTGATGCCAGCAACTGGAGATATGATTTGGGTGATAACGGATGGGGCAACAATGAATTACAAAATTACACCAACGCCCCTGAAAATTCTACTGTGCAGGATGGCAAACTTATAATCACAGCCGTTAAAAATGAAGATAAATGGACGTCTGCAAGACTGGTGACCAAAAATAAGGTCGATTTTCTCTATGGACGAATAGAAATAAGAGCCAAACTCCCTGCCGGAAAAGGAACCTGGCCTGCCATCTGGATGCTGTCAACCGATTGGGAATATGGAGGCTGGCCTGGCAGTGGCGAAATTGATATTATGGAGCATGTCGGTTATGACCCCGGGAATGTGCACGCTACTATTCATACCGGGGCATACAATGGGTCGCTCCGCACCCAGGTTGGCAAGAGCATCATGGTGCCGGATTATGCCACAACTTTTCATACTTATGCAATGGAATGGAATGCAGATAAAATAGACGTTTATCTGGACGATAAAAAATATTTCACTTTCAACAACGACAAAACAGGCAATTATGCCACCTGGCCATTCGACAAACGCTTCCACCTGATTATGAACATCGCCGTTGGTGGGAACTGGGGTGGATCAATGGGCATAGAGCCAGACCTTACCGAAGCGGCAATGGAAATCGAATATGTAAGGCTATACAGCCTTAACCCAACAAAATAGGCTATTGGCACATTTGATGACCGGATAAAAAAGAGTTGTCAGATTGAGTCATATAAACCGGCTAATAAAAACCAATATATCAATAATTTTTTGTCGCACGTCTGCCCGGGCTTGAGCATTCATGCAGGTAAGGACACAGTATGTATGTGTCCTCAGACTGCCATCCAGGGGTTCTTACAAAGCCTGAATATCCATCCCTGGCAGGGACACGACATGTCGTGTCCCTAACATTGATGGATAATTTATGGGATTCCACATGTCGTTCAATGAATGCCCACATCCACGCTTTTGAGCAAAAGTCAGTGGAAGATTGCTAACTTTGCGGCCATTAAACATAGCTCATACAGCATTTCATGGATTTCAGGCTTACGCATACCGACACTGCCAGCAACGCCCGGGCAGGGGTGATTTTCACTGACCATGGCGAAATTGCAACCCCCGTTTTTATGCCGGTTGGTACCGTGGGTACAGTGAAAGCAGTGCATATACGAGATGTAGCCGAAGACGTTAAGGCACGGATTATCCTGGGAAATACCTATCATCTTTACCTCCGCCCCGGCCTGGATATATTGAAAGAAGCCGGCGGCCTCCACAAATTCAATGGCTGGAGCAAACCCATTCTTACCGATAGCGGTGGTTACCAGGTGTATTCGTTGGCCCATCGCCGCAAAATGAAGGAAGAAGGCGTTGTTTTTCAATCGCACATCGATGGTTCGCGACACATGTTCAGCCCTGAAAAGGTGATGGATATTCAGCGGGTTATCGGGGCCGATATCATCATGGCTTTCGACGAATGCACACCTTACCCTTGCGAATACGAATATGCCCGTAAGTCGATGGAACTGACCCACCGCTGGTTAGATCGGTGCATTGCCCGTTTCGACGAAACCGAAAACCTGTATGGATACCGTCAGTCATTGTTCCCGATTGTTCAGGGCAGCATCTATCGTGATCTGCGGATTAAATCTGCAGAAAAGATTGCTTCCTGCGGTGCCGATGGAAATGCCATTGGCGGTTTGGCGGTTGGTGAGCCGATTGAAACCATGTATGAATTTACGGAAATGGTATGCAACATCCTGCCGAAGGACAAACCGCGTTATCTGATGGGCGTGGGAACCCCGGCTAATATCCTGGAAGGTATCTCCCGGGGTATTGATATGTTCGACTGTGTAATGCCAACCAGAAACGGACGGAATGGCATGATTTTTACCAGCAATGGAATTATCAATCTGAAAAATGAAAAATGGAAAGCCGATTTTTCCCCGCTTGATCCTGATGGCCTCTCCTTCGTTGACAGCGCCTACAGCCGTGCTTACCTCCGACATCTGTTTGTTGCCGGTGAAATGTTGGGGCCTATGATTGCCAGCCAGCACAACCTTGCATTCTATCTGTGGTTGGTTGACGAAGCCAGGAAAAGAATTATTGATGGCTCTTTTGCTGAATGGAAATCTCAGATGGTCGTAAAACTGGTACAGAGAATCTGACAATAAAGCTGATAGTAAACCGTTTACACGAACCGGCAAATCCGGAAGCGCATGAAAAAACTTGACATATACATCATCCGCAAATTCCTGGGTACTTTTTTTTACGCCATAGCACTGCTGGCCGTGGTGATCATCATTTTCGACTTTTCAGAAAAAATTGATGATTTTCTGGAACGCAAACCACCCTTTCAGGCTATTGTTTTTCAGTATTATGCAAATTTTATCCCCTTCTTTATCAATCAGTTCAGTGCACTTTTCACTTTTATTGCCGTTATCTTTTTTACTTCAAAATTAGCCTCTAATACCGAAATTGTAGCGATTCTAAGCAGCGGCATTAGTTTTAAGCGATTGCTAAGGCCCTACCTGTTTGCGGCTTTTATACTGGCGATTATGTCGTTTGTACTTACTAATTTTGTAATCCCTGAAACCAGCAAGAATATGCAGGAATTTCAGAAAAAGTATCTGAAGAAAGAAAAAAAAGGGAGCGACAGCAACATCCACATGCAGATAAGCCCCGGTGTTTTTGCTTATGTTGAAAGCTTTAATAAGCAAACCAACACAGGCTTCAGATTTTCGTTGGAAGGTTTTGATGAAAAAGGAATGGCTTATAAAATAACCAGCGACAACATCCGTTGGGACAGTGTTTCGGGTACCTGGAAAATTGAAAACTGGGTAAAAAGACAGATTTATGAAAAGAATGAAGTTATTACGAAGGGCGCAACAAAAGACACGCTACTTAACCTGAAACCCGGCGATTTCTCGGTTGACCTCGATGATGCTGTTTACATGAATTACCGGGAATTGCGCGACTTTATTGATCAGGAAAAGTTACGCGGCTCAGGCAACCTGTTGAAATTTCAGATTGAAAAACACAAACGCATTGCCTTCCCGTTTGCAACCATAGTGCTCACCATCATCGGCGTGGCGCTTTCGAGCCGCAAAGTCAGGGGCGGCATCGGGTTTCATTTGGGTGTTGGCATCACCATCTGCTTTGCCTTTATCCTGTTTATGCAGGTTACCACCGTTTTTGCGACCTTCGGCAACCTGCCTCCGGTCATCGCTGTGTGGATTCCAAATTTCATTTTCGGAATCTTAGGGATTTATTTGCTGAGGGTGGCACCGAAGTAAGATTAAAGCAGCATTACACCATTAATATGAGTGGCATTTCCTATCTTACCGGCTATTCAAATCTACTAATTACTTTATACTAACTGCTTTCTGGAACCCAAGTTGAGCGATTTGAGCAAAGCGAAAAAGCGCTTTACTTAGGTGAAATAGTATTCTTTCAGGTTGCTATGAATTCTTCCGATTAAAAAGACTTCCTCAGCCTGCAATTCCTTCCCACACGAAATTTCCCTCAAACTGCCCTTTGTATTCATGTTTATTTTTAAACAATCCAAACACCGCCGAACCACTGCCACTCACAGAGGCATAAACCGCGCCGTGTTTTAGCATCTGATTTTTAATGGTTTCAATCTCAGACCAAGCTTCAAAAACGACTTTTTCAAAGTCATTTGTAAGCACCGCCTGCCATTCACCGGGATCGGAAGGAAAGTCAGCGGCTTCAGGCAAATGACGACCTGAGGGTTTAACATGGCTATATGCCCAGGCGGTAGAGACAGACACATCAGGTTTCACGATAAGAACATGAAATCCATTCAGATCAGGATGAACCGGGGTAAGCAACGCTCCTTTTCCTTTGGCCAGGCAGGGTCGGTTTTCGATAAAAAACGAACAATCGCTTCCAAGTTCTTCAGCCACTTCACGGAGATCATTGTTGCAAATCTTCAGGGAAAAAATGCGGTTAAGCAGCTTCAGTGTAAACGCTGCATCCGATGAACCACCGCCCAATCCGGCTCCTATCGGAATGACTTTGTGCAGGTGGATTTTAACTTCAGGCAATCCGTAACGCATCTGCATCAGCCTGAATGCCTTTACACAGAGGTTGGCGTCGGTTGGCCCGTCAATCGGAATTCCGGAAGAGGTAAAGCCAAATTGCCCGTCTGCCGATGGGGTGACTTCCAGTGCATCGGCCAACTTCACCGGAATCATCATGGTTTCGATATCATGATAGCCATCTGGTCTCCGGTTGATTACGCGCAATCCTGCATTGATCTTGGCATTTGGAAATACAATCATAAAATAGCAGCTAAAGCCGGATTTCACGGTTTATGCAAATATACAAGCTAACCCGAATAATTCACAAATCTGTAACCTAATAGTGTGAATTATTCTGACGACAAAGAAATAATTAAATTTTGGTGTACTTCGTTTCCAAAATTTAATTATTTCTAATCCGGGGTTAACCTGCATTATTCCAGTACATTAAATGATAATTTTGAATAATGCAGGCTAAAGCGCTTTAAACAGTACAGCAATTAAAAATAGCCAATATGTTCTGTAAGTTTCACATTTTGACAACCTGTTCCAACTGCATTCCTTTTTAAAGGTTAAATTTGCATAAATATTTCATCGCCTATGACTATCATCAACTCTGTCATCTCCTGGTTCATGAAGAAGCGCATGCATCAGATTGAACTGTTCATGAAATACCCGTTGGATATGCAGGATGAGTGGTTTAAGAAACTTATACTTGCCGGGCGGGCTACTGAGTGGGGCAGGAAATACGACTATTCTTCCATCAACAATTATGCAGACTTCATAAGTAAAGTTCCGCTGACAGAATACAACGACCTGAAACCTTACATTGACCGGCTCAGAAACGGGGAGCAAAACCTGCTGTGGAACTCTGAAATCAAATGGTTTGCGAAATCATCGGGGACGACCAGTGATAAAAGTAAATTTATACCTGTAAGCCAGGAAGCATTGGACGAGTGTCATTTTAAAGGAGGAAAGGACCTGCTTTCAATTTACTGCACAAATAACCCCGATACGGAAATATTCTCCGGCAGGCTTTTGGGAATGGGGGGCTCACATTTTCCCGACAATCCCGAAGCCGGCACATTCGTCGGTGATGTTTCAGCCATCATCATGGAAAACCTGCCAACCTGGGTCGAATTGATACGAACACCCGGCTTATCGATTGCGCTTATGTCGGAATGGGAGAGCAAAATTGAAAAAATAGCACAGATTACCCGCTATGAGGATGTTACCAATATAACCGGTGTTCCTTCATGGACGCTTGTTTTACTAAAAAGGGTACTCGAAATCACCGGCAAAAGCAACATC
>JBBQIQ010000032.1:0-29273 GCA_038325075.1 Bacteroidales bacterium
TGGCCGGGTTGATTCTGGGAACAGCCATCTGCCTGGTGCAGCAGCATTTCGGCCTGGTAAAGATCAATGCGGAAGGCGGTTCCTTTCTGATAAGCGCCTATCCGGTGCTGATGAAATTTTCCGATTTCTTCTACGTTTTCATCACCGTTTCGCTGATCGGCTTATTGGCTGCCTGGGTTCCGGTGCGCAACATTGGCAAAATTGATTCCCGGCTGGCGGCCATGCATTCGAGATAGGGTCAAGTTTAAAGTCCAAAGTGAAATTCCCTTTTAAAAGAGTTTGCTGAAACTTCAATTTTCTCAATTCACCTGTATTCGGAAATGGCTTTGGAAAATAACAGCACCCTTTTAAAAAATCTATGTTTTGAACGGACTTGTAAAAATTAAATCCATCAAATACTTTCCCTTAATTTTATACCAGTCAGGCAACTATCATCAAAAGGAAGTGTCGGTATATTGAATGATTGCCGATGTGGGTTTTTAAAAATATTGTAAAAGTCCTGGAAAATAATTCATGAAAACAGGGTTGAATCTGCTTAACAACTTGCAACGCTCAATTTTTCAATTGTTTACGTAATTAAATATTTTTGCCCGAAAGGTTGAATTTATCTGATTTATAGTTAGTTTTGTGGGTTACATTATTGGCCGGAAGGCAATTAAATACATTATCAACAAAGGGGTTCTTTACCATGAAAAAAACATTACGCATTACCGCATCGGTTTTCGCATTGGTTCTATTCTTTGCTTCAACCAGCGACTGTGTTAACGCACAGGTTATGATCATCAGGCAAAACGGATCAACCGGTTTAACGATCGAAAAAAGTGATTTTTCCGGTATCCGGGTTAAAAACAATCTCGCCAGCCTTAACCAGCTTGAAGTAGCAACCGAAGTTGGCAACTTTACAGAGATTTCTGCCACCGGTTACACATTCGCACAGGAAACAGGCAAGCCCAAACTGCCGGTCATGCGCCGGCTGATTGAAATTCCGGTTGGTGCGACGGTTGATGTTGAAATCATATCATCTGAAGTAAAAGAATTCAACCTCAGCGACCTTGGCATCCGGTACCGTTTGATGCCCGCCCAGGCCCCTGTTGCAAAAAGCAGTAAGGACAAACCCCCTTTCGTAATAAACAACGAGGTTTACAGCCGGGACGGCTTTTACGGAAAATCGCTTGCCTCTGCCGAAATCATAGGTTATATGCGCGGAACACGTATGGCCCGCCTCGACATCTCCCCGGTTGAATATAATCCGGTTAAAGGAATTATCAGGGTTCATGACAATGTGGTCGTGAAAGTTACCTTTAAAAATGGCAATTATGCCGAAACACAATATCTGCAGGAGAAAACCCGCTCACCTTTCTTCAGTGGCCTTGAAAATTCAATGCTGAACAAACTTGAGGTTGGCAGCGGCTCACGGGAGAATTTCACCCGTTACCCTGTAAAATACGTCATCGTATCCGATCCCATGTTTCAAACTGCATTGCAGCCTTTTATCGACTGGAAAACCAGGAAGGGATTTACAGTTATTGAGGCATACACCAATCAGCCAAATGTTGGAAATACCACCAGTTCGATAAAAAGTTACCTGCAGGGCCTTTACAATGCCGGCACCCCGGAAGACCCCGCTCCTACCTTCGTGCTTTTTGTCGGGGATGTTGCACAGGTCCCGGCTTTCAGCCAGGGAGGTCATGTTTCGGATCTCTATTATTGCGAATACACCAACGATCATATTCCCGAAATGTTTTACGGACGGTTTTCGGCCACCAATGTAACCCAGTTGCAGCCGCAGATTGATAAAACCCTGATGTATGAGCAATATCTGTTCCCCGATCCTTCTTTCCTTGGGGAATGTGTTATGATTTCAGGCGTTGATGCAGGTTTTGCCCCGATTCATGGAAACGGCCAGATCAATTACGGTACCACTTACTATTTTAACGAAGCTCACGGTCTTTTGAGTCACACTTACCTTTATCCGGCTTCAGGAAGCTCATCCAATGCTATTATTCAGAATGTAAGCGATGGCCTTGCCTATGGAAACTATACGGCTCACGGTAGTTCAAGCGGCTGGGCCGATCCTTCGTTCGAAATTTCAGATATACCCGGCCTCCAGAACAATGGTAAATATCCGTTATTGGTTGGTAACTGCTGTCTTACAAGTACTTACAATACAAACTGTTTTGGCGAGGAATTACTCAGGGCAGCAAACAAAGGTGCTGTCGGGTACATTGGCGCTTCAAACAGCACCTACTGGGACGAAGATTTCTATTTTGGTGTAGGGGTTAAAAATATTGTTCTTAATCCGGTTTATGATGGCAATTCGGATGGCAGTTATGACCTTGCTTTCCACGATCATGGCGAGCCTTTTTCTGATTGGTACACCACCCAGGCCCAGATGTTCTTTGCCGGCAACCTTGCCGTAACCGAAGGCGCTCCCGGATCAATGATCTATTACTGGGAAGTCTATTGTCTTATGGGCGATCCTTCACTCATGATCTATTTTGGGGTGCCCGATGCAATGACCGTTTCCTATGAACCGCTTATGCCACTTCAATCAACTGAGTTTACAGTAAATACTGAACCTTATGCCTATGTCGCAATATCTAAAGAAGGCGTGCTATATGGAAGCGCCCTTGCAGATGAAGATGGAGTAGCGGTTGTTGCGCTTGATCCCATTTCAGTTCCGGGTGACGCCCAGGTTATTGTAACTGCTCAGAATAAACAGCCCTATATCGGATCGGTGATCGTAGCTTCGCCGGAAGGCCCTTACATTCTTTTACAGTCGCAAATTGTAAACGATGAAAATGCCAACAACAACCAGTTGCCTGAATATGCCGAATCGTTTGGGTTTAATATGGCACTGAAGAACGTTGGCAACTCCGAAGGTGCAAACCTTTCTGTAACCCTTACCTGCACAAGTTCCTTTATTGAAGTGAAAGAAGCTGTTGAATCCTGGCCAAATATTGGCCCGGGCGAAATTGTCAATCTTGGTTATGCATTTGAGGTTACAGCAGATGAGTGGCTACCCGATCAGCACCCTGCCGTTTTCACCCTCGAAATTACCAATGGCACTGAGACCTGGATTTCAAATTTCACGGTAAAGCTAAATGCACCTGATCTTCAAACTGCTACCATGATCATCGACGATTACCTTAACGGGACCGGAAACGGAAACGGCAGGCTTGATCCGGGTGAAAATGTGGTTATTTCGATTCCGGTCAACAATACCGGCCATTGCGAGGCCCCGGAAACTGTTTCACATTTGTTTACCAACAGCGAAGGAATCAGTATTGAGTTTATCGAATACCAGATCGGGAATATCCCCGGGGGTGGCGGAAACCTGAATGCTCTTTACAATGTGTTGGTTAGTCCGGATATAGAAATCGGAACCCTCGTTAATCTCTACTTTGCCGCATCTTCAGGCTTGTATAATGCAACACAGGTTTATACCCCGGCAGTAGGATTGATCGTTGAAGATTTTGAAACCGGCGATTTTACAGCCTATAATTGGGTAAACACCAGCTCAGTTCCATGGGCTATCACCACCGAATCAGTCAATGGTGGCCTCTATTCATCCCGTTCGGGTGCAATTGGTCATAGTGCCAATACAACCATACAGATTACAATGGATGTTGCTGCAAACGATAATATTTCATTTGCGCGCAGAGTTTCCAGCGAAAGCGGTTATGACTTCCTGAAATTCTTCATTGATGGAGTTGAAAAAGGTTCCTGGTCAGGCGAGGTAGCCTGGAGTAATGCAAGTTACCCTGTAACTCCCGGAAATCATATATTCAAATGGACTTACAGTAAAGACGGAAGTGCAACCGGAGGCTCAGATGCTGCCTATATTGATGACATATTCTTCCCAAGCGGAAATTCAGGTGGCAGTGGCACCAACCTTACCGCAACAGCCTTTGCTTATCCTGCTCAGATATGCGGCAGCGGTTCCACCCAATTGTTTGGTTTTGTTACCAATGCTACCGGTGGTGTTACTTATGACTGGGCCCCGGCCGAGGTTTTAAGCGATGCCGGAATCTTTAACCCGATTGCCACACTTACCGAAACAACAATCTTCGATCTTACGGTTTATAACCTTTTGGCTACGACCGCTGCACAGGTTTCGGTTGAGATTATGCCCGCTCCGGAAACTCCGGTAATTATGCAGAACGAAAACCAGTTGGTTTCAAGTGCAACTGAAGGCAACCAGTGGTACAATCGTGACGGTATAATTGAAGGTGCCATGAACCAGGTATTTGAACCGACAGTTTCTGATTTTTATCACGTTGTAGTAACTTCCACTGAAGGTTGCACATCAGAAGTTTCTAACGAAATTTATATGACCGTTGTTGGGGTTGAAACTGTAAGAGCATTGAATTCACTGGTTGTATATAGCAGTGCATCCAACAACGTTCTGAATATCAGATATAACCTGATCAAAAGCGGCCCGGTCCGTATCAGCCTGCTTAATCTTTTGGGTCAGCAAACTATGCTTCTCGCTGACTTCCAGCAGATACAGGCCGGCAGTCATTCGCTTACTCCTGCAACCAATGGTTTGAAACCAGGCATCTATTTTGTCAAACTTCAGGCTGGCGATTACAATGCAGTGCGTAAAATCGTTATATCTGAATAACCCTAAAATACAAAAACAATGAGATTATCACGAAGTATTACTTTGATTCTGTTATTTGCCGGAATGTTTTCAGCCAGTGCTCAAAACTGGGTAGCTATTCATTCCGATCAGGCATCACCGGCCGAAACTACCCTGGTTTCAACCTCACCAAACGGCTCTGTAATTTCAGTCAATATCAATGGGTTTAATCTTAACCCTGTTGTAACACCGCGTGGAGCAGCATTCACCATTGGTGTTAAAGGAGGTACAACATTGCTTGAGAAAGGGATGCCCGATCTTCCAAAACTCACTGCTTCGGTGATCATACCCGATCAGGCACGAATGGAAGTAAGGGTGGTTTCTTCACAATACATCGATTATCCTTTTATGGAAGTGGCTCCCTCAAAAGGGAATTTTACCAGGGATATCGATCCGGCGAGCGTTGCCTATGAATATGGCCGGGCTTATTCGAACGATGAATTTTACCCGACTGCTCTGGCAAGCCTTCGTGAGCCTTATATTCTTCGCGATTACAGGGGACAAACCGTTGTAATTAATCCATTTGCCTACAACCCGGTGACCAAAACCCTGAGGGTTTACCACACAATGATCCTTGAAATTGTCAGTGTGGGTAGTTCTTCAGAAAACGTTCTTATACGGGAACAGGTTCCGGAAAGAATTGATGGTGAATACCTCCGGATTTACAACCGTCACTTTCTGAATGCAGAAGACGGTAGCAGATATACCCCGCTTGAAGAACAGGGTAAAATGTTGATTATCAGCCATGGTGCTTTTATGGCCGAAATGGAAGATTTTGTGAACTGGAAACGTACCATCGGAATTCCTGTTGAAATGGTGGATGTTGCAACCATAGGTACAAATTCAACAGCCATCAAAAACTATGTTGCCAATTACTATGCCACCAACGGGCTTACCTTCTTGTTGCTGGTTGGGGATAATGCACAGATACCAACGGTAACCACCGGAAACATTGGTGGGCCGTCTGACCATGCTTATGGCTACCTTGCCGGGAACGACCATTATCCGGATATTTTTGTCGGAAGGTTCTCTGCCGAAAACACTGCGCAGGTTGCAACCCAGGTGCAGCGTACCATTACATACGAGCAAAATCCGGATGTAAGCATCGACTGGTTCTCGAAAGGTTTTGGGATTGCTTCTGATCAGGGACCAGGCGACGACGGAGAATACGACTATCAGCACATGCGCAATATCCGGACTGACCTGTTAGGCTTTACATATACTGCCGTCAGTGAATTGTATGACGGCAGCCAGGGAGGCGAAGACCTTCCGGGAAGCCCCAATTCAACCTCTGTTTCCAATGAGGTGAACGCCGGTCGCACCATTGTTAACTATACCGGCCACGGAAGCCAGACATCCTGGGGAACCACCGGATTTTCAAACAGCGGTGTCAATGGGTTGACCAATAACAATATGTGGCCTTTTATATGGTCCGTTGCCTGTGTAAACGGCGACTTCCTGAACGGGACCTGTTTTGCTGAAGCATGGCTCAGGGCAACCAATGCCAATGGCCCAACGGGCGCAGTTGCCACCCTTATGTCAACCATTAACCAGAGCTGGAACCCTCCAATGGATGGACAGGACGAAATGAACGACATTCTGGTTGAAAGTTACACCGATAATATTAAAAGAACTTTTGCCGGCATTTCGATGAATGGCTGTATGAAAATGAATGACTCTTATGGTGCTGGTGGCGATGAAATGACCGACACCTGGCTGGTTTTTGGCGACCCTTCTGTTGTTGTAAGAACTGCGATGCCAACAGACCTTGCAGTTAGCCACAACCCTGTAGCTTTTATAGGTTCTGATCAGTTCGTTGTTAACTGTAACGTACAAGGTACTTATGCCTGCCTTACCATTGATGGGCAAATTATCGGAACAGCCACTGTCAATGGCGGATCAGCCATCATTACTTTCCCCACATTGAATAATGTGGGAACGATGAAACTGGCTGTAACTGCCTTTAACTACCTGCCTTATATCGTTGATATCGACATTCTCCCGCTCGAAGGGCCTTATGTTGTATTTGACAATACGACCATCAATGATGCGGCTGGCAACAACAACCTGCAGCTTGACTACAATGAATCCGTTACCATGTCCCTCGGTCTTGAGAATGTTGGGACAGAGGATGCATCTGACATTACAGTAACCATCAGCAGCAGCGATTTATTCGTTGATTTAGGCGATGCCTCTGAAGTTTATCCTTTGATCGCCGCCGGACAAACGGTGGCCATTCCCGATGGATTTGCTTTCAGTGTCAGCAATGATGTACCCGATGGTCATTCGATCCTTTTTGATTATACCGCCATTTCGGGTGATAATGAATGGTCGGGAAGTTTCACGGTAATTGCCCATTCAGTTGTCTTGAATTTTGCAGGCTCATCCGTTACTGATGAGGAAGGAAACAATAACGGCAAAGCCGATCCGGGTGAAACATTCCAGCTTCACCTGTCAATCCTCAATGCCGGAACCGCTCCCGGTTACAATGTTACAGGTATTCTCAGTTCTGAAGACCCTTACATTATTGTTAATGTTGACAGCCTCAATTACGGGACAATCAATGGCTACGAAACGCTTGTTTCAGCTTTCACGGTAACTTCCCTCCCCACCACTCCTACCGGTCATATTGCACAGTTTACTTTAAATATGTCCGCTAACGGAGGCTTTGATTCTTATGTAACGGTAACTATAACCATTGGACAGATCCCTGTTTTGATTATTGACCTTGACGGAAATCACAATTCAGGACCAGTCATTCAAAACTGCCTCACCAACCTTTCGGTTTCTGCTGATTATCTGAGCAGTTGGCCGCTGGTTCTGGGACCTTACCAATCCATCTTCATTTGCCTGGGGACCTATTCCAGCAATGCTGTTCTCACCGAAGCACAAGGCAATGCTTTGGCCAGTTTCCTGAACGCCGGCGGTAAGATTTACATGGAAGGTGGCGATACCTGGGCTTATAACACCGCAACCCCGGTTCACCCGATGTTTATGATCGATGGGGATACCGATGGTTCGGGCGACATCAGCACACTTAATGGCATGGCACAGACTATGGTCGATGGTATGTCCTTCAGCTTTTCAGGCGACAACAGTTATATTGACAGGATTTTACCTCTGGGGTCTGCTGTTCCGCTTTTCCAGAATTCATCGCCTCAGTATTATGCTGCAATTGCTTTTGATGGCGGTACCTATAAAACCATAGGCTCTTCCTTTGAGTTCGGGGGTTTGCAGGATGGCAGTAATCGTTCCGTAAAGGACAGTCTGATGATGCAGTACATTAATTTCTTCGGATTATCAGGCGCTGCTCCGCTGCTTGCCAACTTCCTTGCCTCTGACAACGAGGTTTGCGAGTTCGAAGATATCATCTTTACTGATTTTTCAGCCGGCAATGTGATTTCATGGGAATGGAGTTTCCCGGGTGGTGATCCTGAAACTTCAACTGAGCAACATCCGGTGGTAACCTACCGTGTGCCGGGCATTTATGATGTTTCACTGACTGTCAGTGACGGAGTGAATACCAGTACTTCGGTCAAGAACGCGTTCATCGTTGTTGACAATTGCACAGGAACCACGGATGCAGGCAGAGTGAATTCAATAAAGGTTTATCCGAATCCTTCCAATGGTAAATTCTATCTCCTGACAGACGGGGTAACCGGAGAATCTGTTGTCAGTTTAAGAAACGCAGCCGGGTTAGAAATCTTTTCAAAATTTGTAAATGGCAGTGGCGTTACCGAACTTAACTGTCCGGGTATTGCTCCGGGTGTTTATATCATTTCGGTTGAAAACAGGGATTTCAAGAAATTCCTGAAAATGATCGTCAACTAAATTACACCCAATTTGATTCAAATACAGAGGGCGGGGTTTCCGTCCTCTTTTTTTTGCGAACACTTTTCTTTCTCTTTATTAGCAAGTTCATTCTTTTTTTAACAATTTTTTTAAATTTAGGTACAATTATACTTCTTTTATTATTACTTTTGCAAAATCTGAGATCATAGCAAGATAGGGATACTTAGTAACACATATTTTAATTAACATTTATCTTATAATCCAATGAACGACACAAATGGTATGATCAAAATTGGCATTTTCTATGATGGCAATTATTTTCTTCACGTAAGCAATTATTATTACTATGAGCATGAGCGTAATGCAAGGATTAGCATCGAAGGATTGCATAACTTTGTCAGAAGCCGTGTTTCTAAAGAAGAGGGGGTTGACGTTAAATTATGTCATATAGTTGATTCACATTATTTCCGGGGAAGACTCAGTGCTTTTGAAGCGCAGAGCAGCGAAAACAAGCTTTACGCTGAAAGGATTTTTGACGACATCCTGATGGGCGAAAAAGTAATTACTCATTATCTGCCGTTGCGTATGCGCGGTGGTAAACGCGAAGAAAAAGGGATTGATGTCTGGCTTGCACTCGAAGCTTATGAACTGACCGTTTTTAAGAAATTCGACGTTCTGGTTCTGATTGCATCTGATGGCGATTATGTGCCTCTTGTACGAAAGCTCAACACGCTCGGTACAAGGGTTATGTTGCTGAGTTGGGATTTCAGATACCAGGACATGAATGGCCGCGAAAGTGTAACCCGCACATCACAGGAGCTTCTGGAGGAGGTGACTTATCCGGTTGCTATGCATGAAATGATTGATAATCGGCTGAATAAGAACGATTCAATTATTTCTAACCTATTCGAAAAGCAAGATGAAAACCGTGCCAAGTTTATTGCAAAGCCGGTCCCCGAAGGCATACAACGTAGCCGCACACTGAACATGAAAAGTGGCTATGGCTTTATCGCTTTCCCACCCAACAATCTTTTCTTCCACTTTGAAGATGTGATTGACGGGAACTTTAACGACATTATGGACGGTGATATGGTGGAGTTCCAGATCCGGCGCAACGAGCGTGGTGAAGAAGTCGCCTTCAACGTTAGAAAAGTCGAAGTGGGGTTACAGTAACCCCATTAAAAATAAAAACCGCCGGTAAGCATTTTTTACCGGCGGTTTTTTTTATAAACTGTAGTAAGCTGAGATAACCAGCGCATCACTGTATTGCCCGTAATCCCAAAAGCGCCAGACATCTCCTGAAATCCGGTTTTTTCTCAGGGAGAAAAGAGAATTGTCGGTGCGGATATTCATCCTTAATCTCTCATTTACGTTGTAGGATAAACCTGCCAGAAAGCAAAGATTCTGACCATTGAATGGATTGTTGTCAAGTTCGTAACCGTTGAATGTTTCTTTATGGTGGATAAGAAAGTTTATCCCGAGGCCTGCTTCAAATTCAATGCGCGGATTGTATTTATAACGGTAAAGAAACGGCAATTCAACATAGCCAAGCTGCATAACATAAGTATCATAACGCCCGCGCTCCTGATCAGGATTTTCGCGGCTGCCTTTTTGTATGTAAGCCAGTTCCATCTGTAACTCAGACTTTGGGCTTACCCCAATGCTGATCCACCCTCCGGCATTCAGGCCGGCCTTATTATAACCACTGTATAAATCGCCGGCTACCTGGCTGCCAACAAGGCCCAGTTTAACACCTCCTTCAAACTTCTGAGCTTTTGCAAAGAGGCCAGTTGTCAATGCAATTAGTAAAAGAATATTTCTTGTTGCCATAGAACTGTTTGTATAATCCGGGGAAGAAAACCCGGAACTAAAGATACAAACATTTTAGAATCTACGGGTAATCGGCCCTCCTGCCTGATCAATCTGTTCGCCAAACCATACCACAACAAAACCCCCATATACACCCACACCCATTGCTTTCCATTCACTGGTAGCCCATTTCCCTTTATTTACAATCAATTCATGATGGCCCCGGCTGCTTTTCCAGCCAGCCAGCGCATCGGCAACCAACCCGGCATCCGAACTATATTCAAAGTTTGAATAAAATCCAATTTCATAACCATCTCCCGTGTAATCTGTCAATTCACGCGGTTTATCCCACATGCAGGCAGCCCGGCGGTGGTCGCTGGTGTAGCAGCATGAACTCCAGTAACCTGATGATGACCAACTGTGCAGATTACAATTCCTTCCTGACTGGTAGTTATCTGAAAGATCATGAACATGAACCCTGGCTACCAGTGAGAGTGAGGCTGACAAGGGGATTGGCTGAAGATCCCTGCTCTTGCGGTAATCGTTTATCTGCCTGGCCAACTCCAGTTCTGCTGAAGTCAGCGAAAGGGTATCGGCGCAATGTACCTTCCCCGATGAATAATCCGGAGCCTTTTGCCCGTATAACAGTGAAAATCCACTGAAAACAATTAAAATGATTGCTATTTTCCGCATAAATCTAAAATGCAATTTTCTGTTTTAAGTAACAAGGGGTTCTTTTTAACAGAATTCTGAAGACCTTCTAACTGATATTCCGGCTTTCCCACAAATCATGCCACCTGAGTGCCTCCTAATTTGGTAATTATACTCTTTTGCTATACCTTTGAATCTCAATAGCCGGCCAAAATTTACCGCATTTCAACCGAATAGCAAAACCTGAGCTCATGGAAAACGCACAATTTAAAATTTTATTGGCTGATGACGAACCCGATGTACTCGAATTTTTGAGCTACAATCTTAAAAAGGAGGGTTATCAGACATATAAAGCCAAAAATGGTCGCGAAGCATTGAGCCTCGCCCGAAAAGAATTGCCACATCTGGTAATACTCGATGTTATGATGCCGGAAATGGACGGAATTGAAACTTGCCAGGAGATTAAACAGGTAGCGGAACTTAAAAACACCATCGTAATTTTTCTGACTGCCAGGGGAGAAGATTATTCACAGATTGCAGGATTTGAAGCCGGTGCCGATGATTATATTACCAAGCCCATAAAACCCCGGATACTTACTTCAAGGGTCAAGGCTTTGCTAAGACGATATAAACCAGCATTCCAATCCCAGGAAACATACAATCTGCCCGACCTTATCATCGACCGGGAAAAGTATCTGATTGTAAAGAATGGTCAGAATATTGTGCTGCCTAAAAAAGAATTTGAATTGCTTGTTCTGCTCACATCCAGACCCAACAAGGTTTTTTCGAGGGAGGAAATTTTCGCCAAAGTATGGGGAACCGATGTAATTGTAGGTGACCGGACCATCGATGTTCACGTACGAAAAATCCGGGAAAAAATCGGAATTGAAAATATTAAAACGATTAAGGGTGTCGGTTATAAATACGAAGCCTGATTTTCACCAAAGCACTTACACCAAATGAAATTAAACTATTCCGACCCAAAAAAACTTGCAGTCTATAATGCGCTGATCGTTACGGCTTTTGCTGTTGTTGCCAACCTGTCGGTTGTTTATTTCGCGGCCGGTGGGCCCGCTTTATGGCTGGTGCTTGGCATTAATTTGCTGATTTCGGTTGTTGCTTATTTTATTTTCAGGTTTACACTTGAGAAATTTATTTATGAAAAAATTAAAATTATCTATAAAACCATCCGGAACCTGAAACTCCCAAAGGAAGGCGACCGGCCAGCAACTCAAAGTGCTGCGCTTGATAAGGTTAATCAGGAAGTCATTGAATGGAGCGAAACCAAAAAAAGGGAGATAGAAGAGCTCAAGAAAATGGCAAAATACCGGCGCGAATTCCTGGGCAATGTTTCGCACGAACTAAAAACCCCGATTTTTAACATTCAGGGCTATGTTTTAACACTGCTCGATGGCGGCCTCGAAGATCCGACAATAAATAAGGAATACCTGCTCAGGACAGAAAAAAGCATCAACCGGATGATCGCTATTGTTGAGGACCTGGAAACCATCTCGTTACTTGAATCGAGCGAACTCAAACTGAATACCACCCGGGTTGATATTGTTTCGCTTACACGCGAAGTGATAGAATTCCTTGAGATCAAATCGAAAAAACGAAACAAAACCATCAGTTTTGGTGGAAATTACGACAAACCAATTCCTGTTTCGGCCGATAAAGAGCGTATCCGGCAGGTATTGATCAATCTGATCGATAATTCAATTAAATACGGAAATCTGGAAAACGGTAAAACCAAGATCAGTTTCTTCGATATGGACGAAAATATTCTTGTGGAAATTACCGATAACGGCAATGGCATCGAAGCATCCGATCTTCCTCGTGTTTTCGAGCGGTTTTACCGCACTGATAAAGGCCGTTCGCGCGAACAGGGTGGATCGGGACTGGGCCTGGCCATCGTAAAACACATTATTGAAGCGCATGAACAAACCATCAATGTGCGCAGCACCATTGGGGTTGGAACGACATTTGCCTTTACATTAATAAAAGCCTGAATCAAAATTGGTTATTTCTTTCTCTCTGTGGTGAAAATGACCAGTTTTTCAAGAGAATTTACTGCACTGGATGGTTCAAAGGTTTGGAGCATCTGTAAGGCCTGATCACGGTATTCCAACATTCTCTTTTCAGCATAAGCAATACCTCCGGCATCTTTAACCTGGCTGATGAGAGCAGAAACTTTCTCAGGGTTATCGTTGTCATTCTTAACCGTGCTGATTATCTTTCGCTTCTCAAACCATCCCGAGTTATTCAGCAAATGAATCAGGGGGAGGGTCATTTTCTTTTCCTTGATGTCAATGCCGTTAGGTTTACCGGTTTCGATGCTTTTACTGTAGTCGAAAAGGTCGTCCTTAATCTGAAAAGCAATTCCGGTTAGTTCACCAAAACGGTGCATCTTACCGATTGTCTCTTTATCAGCACCGGCAGAAGCAGCGCCGGCAGCACAACACGAGGCAATCAGCGAAGCCGTTTTTTTTCTGATGATCTCAAAGTAAACATCTTCCTGAATATCGAGCCTGCGCGCCTTCTCAATCTGCAAGAGCTCCCCTTCGCTCATCTCACGGGTAGCATCAGAAACTATCCGCAGCAATTCAAAATCATTGTTATCCAGCGCAAGCAACAAGCCTTTTGAAAGCAGAAAATCGCCGACCAATACAGAAACTTTGTTTTTCCAGAGGGCATTGAGTGAGAAAAAGCCGCGACGCTCGTTTGAATCATCCACTACATCATCATGGATAAGAGTGGCAGTGTGCAGTAGTTCAATCAGTGATGCTGCGCGGTAAGTCGTTTCATTTACACCACCGCAAACTTCGGCAGTTAAAAATACAAACAAAGGCCTGATCTGCTTGCCTTTTCGCTTAACCAGGTATGCGGTTATACGGTCGAGCAGGGGTACGGAACTCCGCATGGAATCCCTGAACTTTTTCTCAAATTCAGTAATGTGTTGCTCTACAGGGGCTTTTATTTCACTTAATGAAACCATGCAAGGGGATTATCCGTCTTTTAAGGCTGCAAATATACCTTAAATCAATGGTACAGGAGTATTCAGGCTAAAATATTGCAGATGCCATGATTGGCTCAAGTTATTGAATTTACAAGGTTGAGTCCACTCCGAAAACTGATTATTTGACACCTAACTACAAAAACACTACCCGCCATCTGGCGGAAACCAATTTTAATGTATTGATATACAATAATATGTGTAAATTGGTATTTTGGGAACTTGGTGTCTTTTCTTCTTTATTGGCTTTTCGGAGCAGGCTCGAGGTTTGTTCAACCGCCAAATTTGTACTTTTGCACAAATTACTTCCATGTCAGGTTTCCTATTTAATGATATTGTTTTCGGGCCGGTCATGAGCCGCCGGTTCGGTGTTTCGCTCGGGATCAATCTTATGCCCGAAACTATGAAATACTGCACATTTAATTGCATTTACTGCGAATGTGGCCTCACGGCTTCCGACCAGGAGAAGCATGCACGGTTATTTACTACCGGCGAAATAATTGAAGCGTTGCTTCATCGTTTCGAAGAACTCAAAAATGAAGGCCTAAAGCCCGATAACATCACTTTTGCAGGAAATGGCGAGCCTACACTTCACCCGGGATTTGCCGAAATCATTGACCGCACCATTGATCTCCGCGGAAAATTCTTCCCAAAAGCAGAGATTACCGTCCTTTCCAATTCAACAAGATTGCATATTCCTTCTGTAAAAGAAGCCTTACTGAAGATTGACAACAATGTATTAAAACTTGACGCCGGCAGCGAACAGATGTACAGACTGATAAACCGGCCGGTTTCACCAATAACACTTGCTGAAATTGTTGACCGGCTGGTTGATTTTAAAGGAAATCTGACTATCCAGACCTTATTCCTGAGGGGAATGGTAAACAATCAGGTCGTTGACAATACGACCGAAGAAGAAGTCAATCTCTGGTTAGCGCATTTGAAAAAAATTAAACCATCATTGGTCATGCTTTATTCCTTCTCGCGCGAAACACCCGAAAAAGAAATAGAACAGGTCGGGAAAGCGGAACTTCTGTCAATCGCCCGAAAACTCGATGCACTCAACATCCCTTACGAAGTGTTTGAGTAATCCTGAACATAACAGCCAGGCTTCTTGTTAAACAGTGAACTAAAATCCCCGAAAGATGTGGCAGGAAATTAAATCATCAGACCGTAAGCAGGAAAGTGTGCTGGAAAAGACATTTACCTTCGGCAATTTCATAGAAGCCTTCGCATTTATGACCAAAGTGGCTTTGCTTGCCGAAAAAGCGAATCATCATCCCGAATGGACGAATGTTTACAACAAGGTTGTCATTAAGTTATCGACACACGATGCGGGCAACATAGTTACAGATAAAGACCGGAAACTGGCAGAAGCCATTGATAAGTTGATATAATTTTTGCTCATTACCGGCCATTTGTAGCAGGTTTTGATATTACTTTTGTAACATTGTTGTGTCAACTTTTTACTTAGATTTTTTACCTTAGGCTCCTGGCCATGCTCGATTATCCTGTTAAAATATTGGTTGCTTTCGGGGAGACCTTCACCGGCAACGAGGAAATCCAACACTGGCTGCTCACTCATGGTTATGCTGAACTGGCGGCACTCTCAAGCGCGATCCGCGGCAGTGAAGAGGCATTTAAATGGCTGATAGGCAATGGCTATCCCGAACTGGCCGCCCTCGACAGCGCCATCGATGAAGATAAAAAAGCGTATGCGTGGCTCAACTACCACCAGCATTATTTCCTGGCTGTATTGTCCGATGCGGTTCACCAGCAACCCGAAGCCATCGACTGGCTCACAAGGAATGATCTCAAGGTGTTTTTGATGATCTCGGCTAAAATCAGGTTTTTCCGCAATAACCAGATATTCGATCATCACAAAATACATTTCTAATAAAAAAGCCCGGCAGAAAATGACCGGGCTTTTTTAAGAAACTTATACTGATCATCCACATTTCGAATAACCGCAATGCTTGCAGGTAAGGCATCCTTCTTTATAAATAAGGCCATCCTTTTCTTTGCACTGTGGGCATTCCTGCTTTGTGTTAACGGTTGTTCCGTCGGGTATATAACGCTTTAGTGAGCGCACAACCCCGTTTTTCCAGGTAGTGATGCTGTCGTTGTCGAAATTCAGGTTTTCAATCAGGTTAACCAGGAAAGGCAAGGGCATACCATGACGTAATATTCCCGATATCAGTTTGGCGTAGTTCCAGAATTCCATATTGAATGAGCGTGAAAGCCCTTCAATGGTAACTTTATAGCCCTCTTTATCATGGAACAGAAAATCATATCGCGCCCTTTCGTTATCTTCCTTGTTGCGTATTACCCAGCCCTTCTGAACCCAGGGAGGCAGATAGAAACCATCGGCTTTACCCGTAAAAACCTCGTAAGGCTTGCCATCAAGTAACCCGATAACTGCAATCCATTTTTCGTAGTCGTTCTGAAACCTCACTACATCGGCTTCGAGTTTCTGCGGACGGGGTGGTGCTTTGGTTTCGTGAAACGAGGTTTCATCCTCCGGCTTATCATTGCTTAACAACACGCCCGATCTTGAACCATCGCGGTAAATGGTCATACCTTTGCAGCCACTTTCCCAGGCAGTGAGATAGACTTTGCTCACGAGGTCTTCTGTGGCCTCTTTCGGAAGATTTACCGTAACACTGATTGAATGATCGACCCATTTCTGAATCCTGCCCTGCATTTTCACCTTGCTGACCCAGTCAATATCGTTGGAAGTTGCTTTGTAATAGGGCGACTTTTCAATGAGGGAGTTCAGGCGCTCTTCATCAAATGCTTTTACCTTTTCATAATCATACCCGTTAATGGTGAGCCATTCCAGGAATTTGGGGTGAAAAACATTATATTCTTCCCATGAATCGCCCATTTCATCGACAAAACCAATGGTAACGTTCTTATCGTTGGGGTTAACTTTTCGCCGGCGCTTGTAACTGACCATAAATACCGGCTCAATGCCTGAGGTAGTCTGGGTGCAGATACTCACACTTCCGGTTGGGGCAATGGTGAGCATAGCAATATTACGTCGGCCGTTTTTCGCCATTTTCTCATAAACGACAGGGGCTTCATCTTTCAGACGCTGAATAAACGGGTTGTTCTTTTCGCGTTCAAAATCATAGATCGGGAAAGCACCCCTTTCACCGGCAAGGTCGGCTGAAGAACCGTAAACTTCGGTAGCCAGCATTTTATGTACTTCAACTGAGAAACTGGTAGCTTCATCAGATCCATATCGCAGGCCCAGGGCAGCAAGCATATCGCCTTCGGCTGTGATACCAATCCCGGTGCGTCTCCCATTCAGGGTTTTTTCGCGGATATTTTCCCACATTTTCCGTTCTATCCGTTTGATCTCTTCATCTTCCGGGTCGGCTTTCACTTTTTTCAGAATCGCTTCTATTTTTTCCGTCTCAAGATCAATAATATCATCCATAATCCTGAGAGCCTGGGCGGAATGTTTGCGGAAAAGCTCAAAGTTGAATGTTGACTGTGGAGTAAACGGATTATCAACATAGCTGTAGAGGTTGAGTGCCAGCAATCTGCAACTGTCGTAGGGGCATAGCGGAATTTCACCACAAGGATTGGTCGAAAGGGTCTTGAATCCCAGGTCAGCATAGCAATCGGGAACCGATTCCCTGATAACTGTATCCCAGAAAAGGACTCCAGGCTCGGCCGACTTCCACGCATTCTGGATAATCTTGTTCCAAAGGCCCAGCGCATCAATTTCCTGCACCTTTGTAGGATTGCTTGAATGAATCGGGTATTGCTGGCGGTATGGTGTATTGTTAACCACCGACTGCATAAAATCGTCATCGATCTTAACCGATACGTTTGCTCCGGTAACCTTACCCTGCTCAAGTTTGGCATCGATGAACCGCTCTGCATCGGGGTGCTTGACCGAGATGGTCAACATCAGGGCACCCCGCCGGCCATCCTGAGCCACCTCGCGGGTAGAGTTGGAGTATCGTTCCATAAAAGGGACAATTCCGGTTGAGGTCAACGCGCTGTTTTTAACAGGGCTTCCGGTTGGCCGGATATGCGATAGATCGTGACCGACCCCACCGCGGCGCTTCATCAACTGAACCTGTTCCTGGTCAATCTTCATAATTCCTCCATAAGAATCATTGTTTCCGTCGCCTCCTATTACAAAACAGTTTGAAAGCGAAGAAACCTGAAAATTATTTCCTATGCCTGCCATGGGGCTTCCCTGGGGAATTATGTACCGAAAATCGCGGAAAAGTTCAAACAGGTCCTCTTCGCTGATTGGATTGGGGTATTTGCTTTCAATCCTTGCAACCTCAGAAGCAATCCGATGATGCATATCGTCGGGCGTAAGTTCATATACCAAACCAGCACTGTCTTTCAGGGCATACTTGTTCATCCATACATTTGCCGCCAGTGTATCCCCTTTAAAATACAAGGTAGCTCTCTCTATAATTTCATCGTGCGTGTATGAGCGCATAACTTTCTCCTCCTTGATTTTTGCAGGAGCCTCCACAATTAGTTCTTCCATTTTTTCTTTAATGTGTGCCGGTTTTATTTCATTTAGTTCCGGGGCAACTGGTCGCACACGCTTTTCAAGAATCTCGTCGTAGAGACTGCTCGTTTTGGATTTTTCACCTTTATCAGTAATCTCTTCCAAATTGGCAAACAGGTTGATATCCATAGCTACCTCTTAAATGTTGATTTTGTTACTTTGCAGGCATTTCACCTTTATTGTACTGGCTTAAAGCGTTTTACAGACAATTTCATACACTGTTAAACAGTATGACCAAGATACAACAGCCATCGTTTCCTATCAAAATTGACTTATCAACAATCCTTGGTTTTTACCCTGTAATTCACTGAACCCGAAAATGTAATAGTCTTAATAATTATTTTCGGAAAGGGACTTTAGCTACCAAAAAAAGAGAGTTTTGGCCTGGGTACTCAAAATGCTTTATGAAACAATTAAAGATGAAAGCCGCGCCAATATTGCCGGATTGCAAATATCGCTAAAGTTTGACGGACGGACGGACTAAATATTTCCACAATGTTCTATGAGTTATTAACAATTGAGATGCTGATAAGTGTTACCAGTGAAATTGATATCAACAATTTATAATACACTGATATTAAACATATTAATCAGATAACTAAAGGGAGTGGGAAGCTGAATCCAGGACGGTAATTAACTTTAGGAAAGCCGTTTTAATCAATGCCGGTGGCTGAAAGCGGGGTTTAAAAGTCGAGGCTGAGCGAGACGTAAAATACCGGTTTGTTAATTACCATATCTTCTATTCCCCACGCATAATCAGCCCGGATAAAATAACCCAGCAACCGTGCCCGCGCCCCGAGTCCCAGCCCGCCGATCAAAGGCTGACGCTGCTCACGGATAGTAATAAGGAGCCCCCCTTTTCGTATAACTCTTGTAAACAACGCATTGTCATCGGAATATGGCGTTAAGCCGGTCCAGGCTGTCCCCAAATCCCCAAATGCAACCACCTGAAAATTGTTGAGAAAATCGGATCGTAAAGGACGGTTGGCCAGATAACGGAATACCGGAAACCTTAATTCAGAATTTAAAACTGCAAAGCTATTACCGTTGCGTGCATTTTGATAAAATCCCCTCATATTGGTTGCCAGGGTCTGATAGGCATAATTCTGTGAGTAGTCAATGGGGGCTTCGCGGGTAAATTTTGGTGTAAGCCAGGTATCCACACCACCCATGTAGTATATTAACCTGCTCTTACCAAAAGAAGTGCTGGTTGCAAACCGGTTAGCCCAGATAAAATTGCGGTGAATGGGCAGATAATGCCGGATATCAAAACCAACCACAGCCATATCTGTGTTTTTATCATCTCCTTCAAGTTGATAATAGTATTCACCAAAAAGCTTGAGACGCAATCCATCATATAAGTTTAGTCCCAGTTGCCGGGTAGCATCATAAGTTAAATCGCCCTTAACAGAAGCCCAGTAGCGATTTACATCGGCTTGCCTGAGATTGTACTGGTCGGTTGACATGTAAACCGCCCTGTCTTTGCGCAGTGAAACCGTTCCTTTCACACTTAGCAAAGGGTTAAGCGGATACTTAAGGATGTAATGCAACTCGTGAATCTTATACCTGACAATAGAGTAAAGACTTGTTTCTTCGATGGATTGCCGGTGGAAATATATTTCACGGTCGAGGCGGTTCTTCAGATTGGATATGCTGAGCACATATTCATTGTTAACCAGATTGAAATCAAGCCTGACACCTGCTACAATGCGATAATCCTCAAGGAGATCGGACAGCCCGACTTTGAAAAAAGCATTCAGGCCAGGAGTGAGAAAGATGGGACCGAAGCCACCCGAAAAAGGTTGATATGAGGAACTCAGAAAGGTGAAATCAAGCTGGCTGACCAACTCATTAATCGAATACTCGACATTGTAATTGCGCTGCTTGGGCAAAACAAATCCATCCTTGTATTCGCCGGTACTCTCACGATAATTCCCGGAAAGTTGCGGTTTGCCGCCCTGAGTGATCTGATAATTCTTAATATTGACACTGGTATCGCCTTCCGGAATATCGGGTTCACCAACATACACGTTTACAAAGCGTTTACTTATTTTTTTTTCTTCCTCCCTGGGTTTTTCGGCATCAGGTTTTACAGCGCTGGAAGCCAGCAAACGCTGGTCTATATAACGGGTTGGCGTTGGCTTTTCAGAGAGCAAATCACCCGATAAAGGCTGATCGTATAAATACACAGATCTTTTCCTGCCCGCGTGGACAATTTCAGCCACTTTGCCCGACTTCCATGAAGCATCGTGCGAAACTATGCTTCGTGCATAGTCAGTCATTGGTGAGTTTCGGGTAAAAAACCTGTAATGAGCCGACGTGTCAACATGGGTGATAATGCTGTCGAAAGAAGCCAGATATCGGTTGGTAATTCCGTTTTCATCGCTGAGAAAAGTAACGATACCTGGTTTGTATTCGATGGGCTGCAATTCGCTTGCATTGGGTGTGTTGGTTATACGGCGCAATGTTTTGTCTTTGCTTTTATAATCATATACAAACAGATCGTGGTTGCCTGGCAATCCGGTTTTTGCAAGTTTCGGATCATCTGCCAGCGTGTCGTAGGGCCTGTTGGAACTGAAAACAATCTGTGAACTGTTTTTTATAAATACCGGGGTCAGGTCGTTATAGACGTCTTTTGTAATTTGCTCTGACGATGAAGAGGCAACATTAAACACATAAATATCCGACTGCCCCTTTCTGATGGCCGACAGTACGAGGTTACGCCCATCCTGTGAATAGGAACAATCGAGGATTTTCTGATAGCCATAAATAAATTGCCAGGTTTTCTTTCCGGTTTCCAGATTAAACTGATAAAACCTGATTTCCCCTTTCCTTTCGGTGATCATTGAAAGAATGCGGCCACCCGGATGAAATGCTGTTACCGGATAAGACAGATCGTTGAGTTCGTCGAGCCTTTGCCCCTGCCTGTATAGCAGCCTGGCTTTTTTTCTTTGGGTGTCATACAGCCAAACTTTGGCCTGCCCTGCCTGGTTGCTCACCCACGACATGTAACGCCCATCAGAGTTGAGCCTTACCCTGCTGTAAACCACATCGTTTTTTACCTTTTTCTGTATGGCTTTGGTTACCGGGAATGTCCTGCCGGCATCAGAATTACTATATTGTTCGCGGTATGCGGCATACCACTCTTTTACCAGGTTGCGGAACGATATGTTTAAAACATAAAGAAAGCCGGTTTCAACATTTCGGCTGATGCGGGAAAGGTAAATGATGTTCGGAATGGTTTGTTTACCATATTTATCTGCAATGTATTTCCAGATGCTATGGCCGGCATAAATGGCATCTTCGCCGGTAAGATGGTTAAACTTACGGTAACGGCCCGAAACAATCCCATCGCGGACATTGTTGTCAATTTCGGTATTCCATTCCTCAGCAACATAAGAAACCAGCCCGTCAATAAACCAGGAAGGCATGTTCATCAAGGTGGAGTTGGTAATCTGTCTGCCGACTGATCCGCCATAAATTGACTGATCGATCAGGGCCCTGGCCATTCCCGCCCTGATCTGCCTTTCGAAATTGTTATAGTTGCCATCAAAGTATATAAAAACCTTGTTGGCAATAATATGGGTTATCCCCCCGATGTTATATTGCTGGTCGCTTACCAGCCCGATGTTGCTTTGCTTGAGATCGGTAATCGAATTAAAAATAATGAACTGAATTTTATCCGTGGCACGGCTTTCTAAAAGTTGCTCGAGTTCTGGCAGTATTTCCCTGGCATAGCGGGCGGTATAAATTGCCAGTTCTTTCCCATTAAGATAAAAATAGGTGTCGAAATCATTGAATCGGTAAAAGGTCCAGAGAAAGTCGCCATACTGTACCCTGCTTTTCCCAAATGGCATCTGCGAACCATTGTAAAACTGTGCTTTCGATATAAACGGAGCCAGCATCAATGCTAAAACCAGCACAATGACCGTTCGTAAAAAGGTATATCGTAATAATTTAAGCAAGTGGCAGTGCATTGTAGGGTTCCGATATATTTGAGTATGCTAAATTAACACAAAATCTCAAAACTTGTTGCGTCAAATTCAACCAGGCAGTTAGTGCCGCAAATGTTGTACCGCTATTTGCCGGTTTTAAATATTTTTCTGACAAGGTTATCAGAAAAACGCTGGTTAACAGCGATGTTTTATGATAACTTTTAATCAGTTCGTGAATAAGACTATTTTTGCACTTTCAAAACAATTCCGTATTTATGGTCAGTATAAAAATCTTCGTTTTCAACTCCTTTGCTGTCAATAGTTTTGTGCTTTATGATGAAACCCGTGAATGCATTGTTATAGATCCGGGCTGCCATTCGGATGCGGAAAAACTTTTATTGTCAACTTTTATTGATGACCATAAGCTGAAGCCTGTTGCCGTGATCAATACCCATTTTCATGTTGACCATATCCTTGGCAATCATTTTGTTTGTTCACGCTATGGCCTTAAACCAACCGGTCACGCCAATGGCAGTATGTTCTGGAGAACGGCAAGGGAATTCGGCAGTGTATTCAACCTGGAAATAGATGAGATTGCCCAAACAGAAATTTTCGTGGGAGAAGGCGACCTGATTACCTTCGGAAACTCGGAGCTTGAAGTCAGATACACACCGGGCCATGCCGATGGAAGTATCTGCCTGATAAACCATGCACAGAAATTTATCATCGCCGGGGATGTCCTTTTTTATGGCTCAATCGGCAGGACAGATTTGCCAACCGGCAATTTTGACACCCTGATGGAAAGCATTCAAACCAGGCTTTTTGTGCTTGATGATGAATTTGTCGTTTATCCCGGGCACGGGCCAAAAACATCCATAGGATTCGAGCGGATGAATAATCCGTTTATTCAATAATTAACAGCCACTTTTCCATAAAATAGAATGACGATTGACGAATGACGAATGACGAATGACGATTGACGATTGACGAATGACGAATGCCCTTCGGCAAGAGCTCAGGGACCAACGATTGACGAATGCCCTTCGGCAAGAGCTCAGGGACCAACGAATGACGAATGCCCTTCGGCAAGAGCTCAGGGACCAACGAATGACGAATGTAGAATGACGAATTTCCCCGGGAGGATCCTTCTCCTTTAGGAGAAGGTGCCGAAGGCGGATGAGGTGAGGACAAATGACGAATGCCCTTCGGCGAGAGCTCAGGGACCAACGAATGACGATTTACGATTGACGGAATTTACGTTTTTAGATTTACGGTTTTGGATTTAAGAGAAAGTTTTTCCGGGTGAGATCCTTCTCCTTGCGGTGGCTGAGCGCAGTCGAAGTCAGGAGAAGGTGCCGAAGGCGGATGAGGTGAAAACGAATGACGAATAAATTAAAATACATGTTGGGAGATTTCCCGACTTCCGACTTCCGACTGCTAGCTTTGGTCCCTGAGCTCTCGGTTGGTGAGCTCTCGGTTGGTGAGCTCTCGGTTGGTGAGCTCTTGTCGAACCATGTCGAACCATGTCGAACCATGTCGAACCATGTCGAAGGGCTGGCTTCTGAATCTTACTTTTTACTTTTTACTTTAGACTTTGAGCTTTCTATGTGGAAACATGATAATTTCTTTATCGGGGCTTTCTCAGCCCTGATCCTCAGCCTGATCACCGCTTTACTGATTATTCTGACCGGCCCCTGGGCATACCGGCTTTTTTCCGATTTTATGCCACAGAACAAAGTGCTGTTGCTGGCTTTGATACCGGCAGTTATCCTGATGCGGTATTATCTGCGAAAGCTGCGCTTTGAAAAAGCCGGAATGGGTTCGGTGGCAATTATTTTTCTGCTGATTATCCTTTATTTCGTTTTTCTTGATAACAAGCCTTTCAGCGTCTTCTTTCTCAATTTATGAAGTATTATGTTATAGCTGGCGAAGCCTCGGGCGACCTGCATGCTTCCAACCTGATCAGGGAAATCAGAAATGCAGACCAAAATGCTGAATTTCGTGGCTGGGGCGGTGACCTTATGCAGCAACAGGGCACAGTTCTGGTAAAGCATTACCGCGACCTGGCATTCATGGGTTTTCTCGAAGTTGCATTGAACCTGAGGAAAATTCTTGGGAACCTGGCCTTCTGCAAACGCGATATCCTTGAGGTTAATCCCGATGCTGTTATCCTGATCGACTACCCTGGTTTCAATCTACGTGTTGCAGAATTCCTGCATATACAGAAGATTCCGGTTATTTATTACATTTCACCTCAGGTGTGGGCCTGGAAACAGTCACGGGTTAAAACCATCCGGAAAGTGGTGGACAAAATGATTGTAATCCTTCCTTTTGAGAAGGAATTTTATGCCCGACATGGCATTGAGGTCGATTTTGTTGGTCACCCATTGCTCGATGCTTTGACCGAAAATACGACCGGTCCGGTTTTACCACTCTTTGGCAGGCGTTTGGTTGCCTTGCTTCCCGGAAGCCGGCAGCAGGAGATTAAAAAGGTACTGCCCATAATGCTTTCGGTGGTAAAGGATTTTCCTGAAATTGCCTTTGCCATTGCCGGCGTGCCCTCTTTGGGCGAGGAATTCTATAAAAAACGAATGCCGGGCTCTGATATCCCGGTGGTGATGAACCGCACCTACGATCTTTTAGGTCAGGCTTCGGCAGCCCTGGTTACTTCCGGAACCGCTACGCTTGAAACTGCCCTGATTGGAACGCCGGAAGTTGTCTGCTATAAAGGCGGAAGAGTCTCATACCTTATTGCCCGGCAGGTCGTTAAAGTTAAATTCATTTCATTGGTAAATCTTATCATGGATAAGCTGGTGGTAAAAGAGTTGATTCAAAAAGACCTTAACCGTCAAAACCTGAAAGACGAATTGAACCTTTTGCTCAACGATAAAGATTACCGTCGCATGGTTAGCCACAATTATAATGTGTTGCGACTGAAACTGGGAGGCCCGGGCGCTTCGGCGAAAGCTGCAGCACTGATCGTTAAATTCTTAAGCAAAAAGCAATAGTTCTACAGGAATATTCACAGGTTTACCAACCACTTTTCACCTTAACTTTGCAATCAATTTTGAAAAAATGAACTATTTTAATTCCATGAAAATTCTCATTTCAGCTCTAACTCTGACCCTGGTCCTGTATTCATGCAACCAGGGGCAGGAAACCAATGCTGTTACCAAATCTGATTCCACTGAAGCTATTGAGGCTGTTGCTCCATCAAAAGAATCAGCCGCTGTTCCGGATGCTGCTGCTAAGGATGAATATGATCAGATTCCCATGGTTCAGGAACAGCCTGGGGCAAGTTCAGCGAACAGCGACAGGCGGAACAATATGTTTGAACAAATTAAATTTCGTGGAAAAGGTTCAGAAGAAAGGCGCCTCGGTGTTCAACTGGCATCAAAGGGTGATATGAAAGGGGCCATAGAGCAGTTTACAAAGTCCATTGAAGTCTTTGAGCGCAACCCGGATGCCTATTTTTATCGCGGCAAAGCAAAATGGGATTTGAAGGATTTCAATGGTGCCGACGAAGATTTTTCCAATGCAATTCTTATCAGGCCTTTTCAGGCGCCGTATTACTATTACCGCGGGCAAATGCGCCTTGACCAGCTAAAATATCCGGAAGCCCTTTCTGATTTTGAATCGACCATTAAATTTGCACCGGATTACACGGATGCCATTAATTATAAGGGTGTTGTGCTGGCTAAAACAAATATGCACCAGGAGGCGATTGCGGTTTATGATGACGCGATTGCGAAGCAGCCTGGTCATGCACTCGCATACTATAACAAAGGGACTTCACTGGCTGCTTTAAAGAAATTCAACGAAGCCGATGATATGTTTACGCGCTCATTGAACATTAATCCGGAATACGCCCAGGCTTACGTCAACCGTGGAAATTGCCGTTTTATGCTCGAGCGGTTTAACGATGCAGCAGACGATTATTCCAAAGCAATTGCGAGGAAAGTCAACAATGCAGATGCTTTTTACAACAGGGCTTTTGCTTACCAGCGCACCGGCAAACAGAAAGAAGCCTGCGAAGACTGGAAAACAGCTCAGCAGTTAGGACATAAAAATGCTGAAAATATGCTGGAAAAGTATTGCAAATAGCAACTGAAATTTATTTACCTGCAATGCAAGCGGAATTGTAGTAATCTGAATTTAAGTGTATTAAGCCTGCCCGCTAATTTGAGTCGGCGGGCTTTTCTGTTTATAGGAAATTATTCTACTGACATGTGGAAATTTATTTTTCAAATTTCTTGCTATTTATCTGTTGAATTCATATATTTATAGCTATATTATTTTTACCAAAAAGCGAAGCACCTGGTTTATTAATTATGAAAATCTGGACCCGGTTTCCTTTTGTCAGACTCTTGTTACCGCTGATTGCCGGTATTCTGGTTTTTAGGGTTATATCGCTTCCTTCCGGTATGCCGGTCTGGCATCTGGCCCTGGGTTGTTTTGTTTTATTGGCCATACTGATGCTATTGTCTGAGAAACATTCTTTCCGTTACAAATGGTTATTTGGCCTTGTTCTGAACACTTTTCTTATCCTTCTTGGATTTTTGCTTTCAATGGCCGGCAACCAGTTTGATTATTCCAGCCACTTTTCAAAGTTCAATCAGGAAAGCAAGATTGTTTACTCTGCATATTTAACCGACCCGCCAGCCGAAAGGGAGAATTCCTACAAGTTTACGCTCCAGGTTAACCGCGTTTCTGTCAATGGGAAGTTTTATCCGGCCAAAGGCAGGATTATTGCCTATGCACAAAAAGATTCCCTGGTAGCATCTTTGGATTACGGAACAGAGATTTTGTTTTCTGAAATGCCACAAAAAGTAAAAGCCCCTGCCAACCCCGGTGAGTTTGATTATGCCCGGTACCTCTCTATAAAAAATGTGTTTCACCAGGTCTATCTTGGTAAGGCAAACTTTACGTTAACTGGCCGGCAAGAAGGTAACTTTTTAAAGGCAACAGCGCTGAAAGCCAGGAACAGGTTGCTGGAGACTATTCAGCAGTATGGGATTACCGGCCGGGAATTTGCTGTAATTGCTGCCCTGCTGATTGGTTATGATGACTTGCTGGATGCAACACAACGTCAGGAATACTCGGGTGCCGGGGTCGTTCATATTCTTTGTGTTTCGGGTTTGCATGTTGGTGTGATCTTTCTGCTTGCCGATAACCTGTTTTTCTTCCTGCGAAAGCGTAAGAAGGCACTCTGGTTGAGGCCGTTGCTGATAATTTTAGTCATCTGGGCTTTTGCCATGATTACCGGCCTTGCTCCATCTGTTATGCGGGCATCGCTGATGTTCTCGCTCATAACAATTGGCAAATCGATGATGCGTAAGTCGCACACCTACAATACGCTGGCTGCTTCTGCTTTTATTCTGCTGCTTATCAATCCCGGAGTGTTGTATGATCTTGGGTTTCAACTTTCGTATGCTGCGGTGGCCGGCATTGTTACCTTTCAGCCACTTATCCGGCAAATTTATATTCCCGGTAATAAAATCGTGGGTTATATCTGGGACCTTACCTGCGTTTCAATTGCCGCCCAATTGGCCACTGCACCAATATCCATTTACTATTTTCACCAGTTCCCGAGTTATTTTCTATTGGCCAACCTGATCGCGATTCCATTGGCCGGTATGCTCATCTATACGGGTGTTATTTTTGTTTTTCTATCGTTTATTCCAATTTTCGGAAAAATTATTTCAATCATTCTGATTTTTCAGATAAAGTTTCTGAATGCTTCAGTCTCCTTTATTGAAAATCTTCCGGGCGCGGTAACCCATAACCTTTTTCTCACACCCCAGGCAACGCTGGCTTTTTATCTCCTGTTGTTTATTGGCCTGATGTGGTATTTGCAGAAAAACAAAATCTGGATTTATCCGGCCATGGGCATTTGCCTGCTGCTTGCCGCTGATTTTGCCAACACGGCCATTCAACGGATGAATAACAAGGTATTCATCGTTCAGAGCATCAACAAGCATTCGGTCCTAAGCTTTACCCATGGCCTGACTCAAACCATTGTGGCCGATTCCGCAGTGATTTCAAAGCCCGCAATGCTCAATTACAGCACCGATGCTTTCAGGATTGAATCGGGCATCAGGGAGATTGTTTACACTGGTTTTTCAGGTGTCTCAGAGGAAAGAACAGGTATTCCGGCTAACCTGAGTATAAAAAACGGTTTTTTCGGTTTTATGGATAAGAAGGGGATTGTTCTTTCTCCGGAGTTGAAATTACCATCAGAGGAAAAGCAAATCGAGGTTGATTATGTGATCCTGACAAGAAATGTAAGGCAAAAGCTTGACAAACTCAGCCGGAATTTTCCCGGGGCAATTTTTATAGCCGATGCATCAAACGCAAGAAGAAAGTTAACAACATGGGCTGAAGAAGCTGCTGAGCTTGGTGTGCCTTTTTACGCAGTGCAGGAATCAGGTGCATTTGTTGTTAAGATTGAGTAAAAGGTTGAGGACAACACCTAAGCTAAGATTTCGGCTAAACATTAAGAAACTGTTTAGATTTTATGCAGGACTACCTGAATAGGACTGTCCTTTAGGGCGGGCATTATAAATGGGAAAAGGGGAAAGCAAAATCCTGAAAAATTTGCAAATTCATGATAAATTTTTCAAGATTTTGCATCCTTTTTAAATCAATAGTGTCCGGTAAACTATTAGGAGATTACCTTCGGTGAGCTCCCTTTGGTCGGTTCCTCACTTCGTTCGGAATGACCGGGCTTTCTGAGGGTAGATGGTGGGGAGGGGGTGGGTGGCGGCTTCGCCACCGCCCACCCCCTCCTTAAAAATGCTAACTAATTGTCTTTCCGAACGAAGTGAGGAATCTCAACCTCTGTTTGCATTGTTTTCAATATTTAGTCGGACACTATTG
>JBBQIQ010000033.1:0-29213 GCA_038325075.1 Bacteroidales bacterium
TATGGCTTTATAACCAAGTTGCTTAAAGTTATGAACAAAGAAAAAAGAAGCAAAAAAGAAAAGAGCGGAAAGTTCTCAACTGTTAATATCGAGAATAACCCTACCGGGTTATTTCCCGATATTAACAGTAATAATAATGCTAGTGACTTAAGAAACTTTAACTCTTGGTCTAAAGAATAGGGAGTACTTCATAAGACCTATCAGGTTTTGCTGCCCACAGGCCTCCCGAAACCTGGTAAGCTATTCTTCCATTCTTCCAATATTCCATCATTCCCCCGCATTTGGCGGGACTTCGCTTCGCTCCGCATCATTCCATTCTTCCATTTTTTTTCCCGGTCAGGGCGCTTTTTACGCTCCAGGGTATAAAGTTAAATAGTATATAATCAATACTTTATGACAAGCTAAAAAACATTAACAAATTTTTAACACCAAATTGGCCTGTTTTAGAGGAAGAGATTCGAACTAATATGTTGCATTCAATGTTAAAATACGTTAAAAACAGCCTGTCGCGAAAAGACAGGCTCCTGCCACCACTACTTCTACTGCAACTGCATAATTTCCGGAATTTATTAAAGCTTTCGCACTTAAGAAGTTAAACATCTAAAACTGAGTTGTATGAAAAAAATAATGCTTGTTATGGCACTTGCAATGTGTTTTGAATTGCAGGCCCAGGTGGCCATTAATACCGATGGATCTCCTCCCGATATTTCAGCCATGCTGGATGTCAAAGCAACCGGCCAGGGTTTGCTGGTTCCGCGCATGACATTCGCCCAAAGGCCTGTTTCGCCGGTAACCGGTTTGATTATCTATCAGACGAATTCAAATCCCGGATTTTATTTCTATGATGGTGCTGCCTGGCAAAGAGTCGGTACTGCCTCAAGTGATTTTTGGCAGGCAAATGGTGCCAACATCTATTTCAATACCGGAAGGGTTGCCATTGGAGTAACAGAACCTGATAACAACGGGTTGAATGTGTTGAATTATATTTCAGGAAAAGCAGCGGTGGTAGGAAATGACCAATCAAGTTCCTTATGGGCCGTTGGTATGTTGGGTGTTCTTGAGCCTTCCATACTTGGTGCGCCGTTAGATGTGGTAAACGCCGGTGTATTGGGGATTAAACCCAATGCGGGGGCTAACGGGGCTGCCGTTTATGGCTGGAATAATGATGATAATTCCAGTAATTATGCGGGTGTTTTCATTTCAGATGGAATCAGTGCAACTGCAACAAATTATGGTCTGTATGCACAGGCCAAAGGTGCAAATAATAACTATGCCGGCAGATTTAAAGGCCGCATGCTCATTGAAGGATACAGAGGCGGTGAAGGAGCTTCCGACTCATTAAGTACAGTGCTTTCCTCCAGGGTTATGCATACAAGATCAACTGATACCAGGGCATTGGAAGGTATTTCATTAGCTCAGGCTGGTTCCGGAGTCGGCGTTTATGGTGAAGGCGGCTATATGGGGGTAAGGGGTTTCGCAAACGGAACCACTTATACATCCTTTGTTTATGGTGTTTACGGTTCGGCAAGTGGAACATCCGGTATTGGTACCAGGATAGGCATTTATGGGGCTGCTTCGGGAGGCGCAACCAATTGGGCCGGGTATTTCAGCAGTGGAAGTGTATATATTTCCAACGACCTTCGTATCGGAACTACAACAAAGGCTGCCGGGTATGATCTATCGGTTAACGGTAAAATCGCCTGTACCGAAGTGCTGGTTCAGGCTTTATCCAACTGGCCCGATTACGTGTTTGCACCGGATTATGATCTGATGAGCCTTTCCAGTCTGGAAGAAAGCATTAACAAGAATAAGCATTTGCCCGGAATCCCATCGGCTGCACAGGTTGAATCAGAAGGAATTCAGTTAGGCGATATGCAGATCAGACTGCTTGAAAAGGTTGAGGAACTGACCCTGCACCTGATTAATCAGGATAAGCAGATCAGACAGCTTCAGGATGAAATCAGCGCACTGAAGCAGGACAATCGTCCGGTTAGTCAAACTTCTGACAAGTAGCTTCACTTCCATCACTTAACAAGCCAAAAAGATGAAAAAGAAAGCGATTATCTCAGGTTTAGCATTGGTCTTTTGCGGATTGATGATAGCTCAGGCACAGGAAAGTATTGTTCAGCCTGTATCATCCCTGAATGAAGCAAAGATTGTGTCAACAACTGCGGGCTCTTTTGCCCCCGATTATGATACAAAGCTTTATACCAGCAGAGAAGAAGCCATGTTGGCCGAACAGGGAAACAATCCCGCAAAACCAACTACCCCTGATTCTGATCCGAAACTTGAAGCCCAGGGAATTTTTAAAGCCGATGAAGTTCCGGCACCTTCGCGACCCACCACACCGGATACCGATCCGAAATTGAATACCGAAGTTGACCTGACGTTAAAGGCTGAAACAGCGCCGGAAATAATTAAGGCACAACCGGGTAACGCCAATGAAGGCCTGGATGCCAATACCGGCCTGGAGAAAGTTAAAACCGAGGGTGCGATTCTCAACTACCGTGAAATAAACGGACCTCCATCGCAGGAAATTCCCACACCAGAAGGCAAAATCACCAATTACCGTGATTTAAAAGGCCCTGATGACCAACCACGCGGAGTGCCGCCGGTACGCTGAAATAAATGGGCATCAATTTCAATGTAAATGTTGCTTATTGGAAACTAATAAAAACAGAAGCTTATGAGAAAACATATTCACTATAGCATTTTACTTCTGTTGATGCTGATGGCACTGAGCCTTCGCGGACAGCAGAGTTCCCCTTCCGATCTTTACCTGAACCCGGGGACAAATGATTTTGTCACCATTCAGAAGAATGCTGAGCAATACTATGCCGATAAAGATAAAAGTCGCGGTTCAGGATACAAGCAATGGAAGCGATGGGAATACATCCACCAAAACAGGCTTTCCAAAGATGGGAAAGTCATTAATATAACTGCAAAAACGTGGGAGTCGTACCTGGAACACAAACAGCAATACAGTTCTGCCGGAATTATGGCTCCCAATGTAACCAATGGATACTGGACTTCGTTAGGGCCAACCTCCTATACCAATCTTGCAGGCTATAACCCGGGAATTGGAAGGATCAATGTCATTGCTTTCCATCCCAACAATTCGAGCATTTTCTGGGTAGGTATGCCTGCCGGTGGCCTTTGGAGAACGAACAATGGCGGAACCTCCTGGACACCACTCACAGATGGGATGCCCAGAATCGGTGTTTCGGGCATAGCAATTAATTACAATAACACCAACATTATGTACATCCTCACAGGAGACGGTGATGGCAATGATACACAATGTATCGGGGTGTTGAAAACCACCAATGGTGGTACAACCTGGAATAGTACAGGTTTAACATGGACTGTTAATGATGCTGTGCGTGGTTATAAACTGTTGATGCATCCGACAATCAGCAACATACTCTTTGCTGTAACAAATGATGGAGTCTATAAAACCACCAACAGCGGATCGACATGGAACCAGGTATTGGCTGGCTCATACAGAGATATTGAATTCAAACCGGGCGACCCTGACTATGTATATGTGTCAGGTACTTCGACTTTCTATCGTTCACTGAATACAGGCGAAACATGGACTCAGATAACAAGCGGTATGCCAAGTGGATGTTCGCGTATTGCCATCGCGGTTTCACCTGCCAATGCCAATTATGTTTACCTGTTCGGCGGGCCTGCAACCGCAGTGGGATCATTTAAGGGATTTTACCTTTCTACCAACAGCGGAGGAAGTTTTTCGGTAAGATCAACTACGCCGAATTTACTTGGGTACTCCTCAACCGGAAATGATGATAGACATCAAACCACTTATGACCTGGCCATGGCCGTTTCCAGAACCGTCAGTTCAGATGTAATTGTAGGGGGAATTAACACCTGGACCTCAGCCAACTGGGGATCAACATGGACTATTTCTTCGTGGTGGGATACCCGTGGAAATACAATAGGATACACACATGCTGATATCCACGATCTGGCCATCAACCCGTTGAACAATTATCTCTATTGTTGCAGTGATGGTGGCATTTTCAGATCGACCAACTTTGGTAGCTCCTGGACCGATCTGACAGACGGCATAGCCAATACCCAGTGGTATAACATAGCCGGCACATCTTCCAATTCGAGCCTGATAATCGGAGGTACACAGGATAATGGTTCCAACAAGTGGAGCGGAGGTGCCAATATGCAGCATATTCTGGGTGCTGATGGAATGGACTGTATGATTGATCATTCCAACTCCAACATCATGTATTATTCACAACAGGAAGGCTGGCTGGTAAAAACAACCAATGGTGGCACATCCTATACTCCAATTCAACCGGCAGGTTCCACAGGTAGCTGGGTAACGCCATATATTATGAGCCCTTCGAATGCCAACACCATTTATGGCGGATACTCCGATGTGTATAAAAGCACCAACGGAGGTACTTCATGGACCAATACCGGTGTGGATGGCAGAAGTGCAATGGCAATGGGAACGAGTAACACCAGCCGTATTTATGCTGCCAATGGTACCTCGATCTGGAGGTCTGATGATGCTGCAGGAACCTGGAACAGTATCAGTGCAGGGTTGCCAGGTATTGGAATTACGTCAATTGTAGTTAATCCCGATAACTCGCTGGATGTATTTGTAACAGTAGGGCAATACAATGCCGGTCAGAAGGTTTACAGATCGGCCAACGGCGGCGACACCTGGTCGAACATTTCGGGAACCCTTCCCAATGTAATTGTAAATTGCATTGCCTATGAAGACAATAACGGCTCGCCCGATGATGCATTATACATTGGTACCGATATTGGTGTTTATTACCGTAATGCAACCATTGGCGACTGGATTCCCTTTATGAATGGTTTGCCAACAGTTCCTGTGTTCGATCTTGAAATCAACAAAACAGCGAATCTGATCAGGGCTGGTACTTATGGAAGAGGATTATGGTCATCGGATCTCTACACGAGTTGCCCGATATCATATTTCCTTACCCAGGCAAATGATCCCGGCAATCCGAATTATACCGGATTTCAGCTTTACGAGTCAAGCAATACAGTTACATCTTCCAGGATCATTACTGGCGGCATTGGTACGGATGTTACCTACAAGGCAGGGAATAGCGTTACATTACTGGAGGGGTTTCATGGCAGGGAAGGTAATCTGTTTAAAGCCACCCTTGGTCCCTGCGAAGCAACAATGGTTAATGTAACAGGAACCTTTGAAGGGCCAATGCCTGAGTGAGGTTCATTTTACCAGGGTCAACCACAATAAAACAGTAGGGACAATATAACAGTAGGGACACGATATGTCGTGTCCCTACTGCTTTATTGTTAGGGCGCGTCTTATTTTCTGACGCGACCAGCAATCATTCCGTTTTTAAGGCCGTAAGACCTAACGGGTTTCGCCGCCCGCCGGCCATTGGAAACCTGGTAGGTCAGTACTTCCAATATTCCAATATTCCATCATTCCATTAATCCATTCAGCTAATCCTATAGTCTGCTAATTCCAACATTCCATTAATCCAATCCTCCAATCCTCCAATCTGCGAATCTGCTAATCCGCCAATCTGCTAATCTCGCAATTCCAACTTTACAACCTTCCATCCACCCCATCCTTCCAGAGACGCCAGGCATGTCGTCTTTACAACCAAAAATTATCTGGTGGCTTTTTCATCGAATCGGAAATAAGCAACCTGCCATTCTTCCATTCTTCCATCCCTGCGATCTGGCAAATCTGAACTCCAATCTACTAATCTGCTAATCAGTTAATCAACTAATCCGCTAATCCGCTAATCTGTTAATCTGCTAATCTGCTAATCCGCTAATCCACCAATCTGCTAATCTGCCAATCCGCAATCTGCAATCCGCAATCCGAAATCCAAAATCCGCTAATCTGCCAATCCGCTAATCGGCTAATCAACTAATCCGCCAATCCGCTAATCTGCTAATCTGCCAATCCGCAATCTGCAATCCGAAATCCGAAATCCGCTAATCGGCTAATCCGCTAATCTGCTAATCCGCAATCTGCAATCCGAAATCCGCAATCCAAAATCTGCTAATCTGCTAATTTGCTAATCCGCAATCTGCAATCCGAAATCCGAAATCCGAAATCTGCTAATCTGCTAATCCGCCAATCCGAAATCCGAAATCCGAAATCCGAAATCTGCTAATCAGCTAATCAGCTAATCAGCTAATCAACTAATCCGCTAATCCGCTAATCCGCCAATCTGCTAATCCGCTAATCCGCCAATCCGAAATCCGAAATCCGAAATCCGAAATCCGCTAATCGGCTAATCCGCTAATTCTAACATTCCACCGTACCATTATTCCAAAAAAATCCCCTACCTTTGCGCCCTTAAAAGTCCGAACTGGCTCAATGGCTAGTGAATTGAAAATGAATAAGCAACAACCAAACAATACAATTTACAATGAATATTGAACTGCAGCACACCGGTGATCTGACCGCAACCGTTAAAATTGACCTGTCGCCAGCCGACTATGAAGAGAAAGTAATGAAAGTGTTGAAGGACTATCAGCGCAAAGCACAGATGCCCGGATTCAGGCCTGGAAAAGTGCCTTTCGGACTTACCAAAAAAATGTATGGCCAGGCAGTGACTGCTGATGAGATCAACAAACTGTTAAGCGAGTCGCTCGAAGGTTTTATTAAAGAGCAGGCACTCGATATTCTGGGAAATGCCATTCCAAACGTTGAAAAAACCCCCGAAATAGACTGGAATGTGCCGGGTGATCTGAGTTTTTATTTCGATCTTGGCCTCAGCCCGAAATTTGAATTGAATCTCGAAAATGCAAATCCGGACTATTATAAAATTGAAGTTTCTGATGAGATTGCAAAAAAATACCTTGAAGATATTCGTCGCCGTAATGGTGAGTTGACTGATGTGGAAGTTTCAGAAAAAGGCGACCTGATCAAAGGCGATTTTGTTGAACTTGATGCTGATGAAAATATAAAGGAAGAGGGCATTTCTATACATGGAACAGTTAATCCGGAATTATTCAGGGATGAGGCTTTAATGGCCTCTTTCATTGGTATGAAGGTTGGCGATGTGGTGAAGTTTAACCCCATGAAAGCCTCTGGCAATGCCACAGATGTAGCTGCCATGCTTGGCATTACAAAAGAACATGCTGAAGTTCTTGATTCTGAATTCAGTTTCACTGTAACTGCCGTTAACCGGATGGTGCCGGCAGAGGTGAATGCTGAATTATACGAGAAAGTTTATCCCGAAGTTGAAATCAACAGTGAAGAAGAGTTGATAGAGCAGATTAAGAAAGATGCAGCCCAGTCATTTATCGGGGAAAGCGATAAAAGATTCTTCAACGATGCCGTGAAGAAAATTATGGAACAATCCGATGTTCAGTTGCCGGATGAGTTCCTGAAACGCTGGCTGGTTGAGGTTAACCAGGAAAAACTAACCGCTGAAGATGTTGTGCAGCATTACGATGAATACGCCAATTCAATGCGCTGGCAACTGATCGAAAACCGGTTGATCCGCGAACATGGTATCGAGGTTACCGAAGAAGAAATCAAGGATGTGTTCCGTGGATATTTCCGCAGGCCGGGCAGTTCCGAAATGGACGAAGAAACCCTGATGCGCATCGACAGCATTGTAGATACATTTATGAAGAACAAGGAAGACGTGCGCCGCATCAACGATCAGTTATTCGAACAGAAACTGATGGGCCTCTTCAAAGAAAAACTTGCCCCAAAAGAAAACGTAGTTTCTTACGAGGAGTTTGCAAAACTGGTATCGGAGAAATAATTTATTCACCGGATCACATCAGAAAAAGGCCCGCAAGTAATTTGTGGGCTTTTTGTCTTTAACTATTCTATCCTGCTTTGCAGTCAGGGCACTTAAATTTGCGATATTTTCTCTTCAAAGCAGAAAATATAAACTGCTCTTAATGTCTTCATTGCGATCCGTACTGGCAAGAGGGAATTTCTTTTAATGACAATCAGAAGCTTTTTGTTTTGGTGGCATAGATTATGATTAAAGGTTAATTCCTGTTAATTCCTGACTTTTTAAAGGACAATTCAACGAATAACTGTAAATTTGACATAAACAAAACAAACAAACAGACAAATCATGCAAAACGAATTCAGAAAATATGCCACCGGGCATCGCGGAATAAGCAGCCTGACACTCGACAAGTTTACTTCGGCCGTTAACGGATATATTTCACCAACCATTATCGAAGAACGCCAGTTGAACATAGCTACTATGGATGTGTTCTCACGTCTGATGATGGACCGGATTATTTTCCTCGGTGTGCCCATCGATGATTATGTAGCCAATATTATCCAGGCCCAGTTGCTTTTCCTTGAGTCGGTTGACTCGAAAAAAGACATTCAGATTTACCTCAATACGCCCGGAGGGTCGGTATATGCCGGACTGGGAATTTACGACACCATGCAATATATTGCGCCGGATGTAGCCACCATTTGCACCGGAATGGCTGCTTCGATGGGTGCCGTGCTTTTGTGTGCCGGTGCTCCGGGTAAACGCACCGCGCTTAAGCATTCACGCGTCCTTATCCATCAACCGATGGGTGGTGCGCAGGGTCAGGCATCTGATATAGAGATTACCACACGGGAAATCGTGAAACTGAAGAAAGAATTGTATGAAATCATCGCTCAACATTCCAATCAGACATTCAAAAAAATTGAAAAGGATTCGGACCGCGACTACTGGATGACTGCCGAAGAAGCCAAAACTTATGGCATGATTGACGAGGTTTTGGTACGGGGGAATAAATAATCAATATTCTCTGGCTTAAATATCTTTTAAAATCGGATAACCAAACATTTCAAGGGGTATGGACACGACATGTCGTGTCCATACCCCTTGAAATATTATTGCCACTTAAATTTCCTTTGACAGTTATTCAATCTCTGCCTTTTGTTTGGTTCCAACAATTGGGATTTTGTGTAACTTTGCCATCGGGAATCAGGAAATTTTAAATGACTTTATTTTTTTTTGCAAAAAGAACTGACTTTTGGTTAAGAGTTTGATTAATAAGCAACTGATTTCACTTATTTATGGTTAAGAAAGAAGAAAAATGCTCGTTTTGTGGCCGTCCCCGCAGCGAAACCAATATGCTTATAGCCGGGTTAGATGCCCACATCTGCGATTACTGTGTTGAGCAGGCGAGGGATATCCTGAAAGAGGAGGTTCGGTCTTCAACTTTGACCGGCAAGGACTATTCAAAAATGAAGATTTACAAACCGGCCGAGATTAAACTATACCTCGACCAGTACGTGATAGGACAGGACGATGCAAAAAAAGTACTTTCGGTGGCTGTGTATAATCATTACAAGCGCATCGGACAGACCATTACCAAAGACGATGTAGAGATTGAGAAATCGAACATCATACTTGTTGGGGAGACCGGAACCGGTAAAACTTTGCTTGCAAGAACCATTGCCAGGCTGCTACATGTGCCGTTCTGTATTGCCGATGCCACGGTTCTGACAGAAGCCGGGTATGTGGGTGAAGATGTGGAAAGCATTCTGTCACGGCTGCTTCAGTCGGCCGATTATGATGTGGCTGCTGCCGAGAAAGGCATTGTTTTTATTGATGAGATAGACAAGATTGCCCGTAAGAGCGATAATCCAAGCATTACCCGCGATGTATCGGGTGAGGGTGTGCAGCAGGCCCTGCTGAAGCTGCTCGAAGGTTCGGTGGTTAATGTTCCCCCGCAGGGAGGCCGCAAACACCCTGAACAACGGATGATCCAGATCAATACCCAGAATATTCTGTTTGTTGCGGGTGGTGCCTTCGATGGCATCGAAAAGAAAATTGCCTCCCGTATGCAAACCAATTCTATCGGTTACGTGAGTAAAGTGCAGGATGCTGTGGATCGCAGTAACCTGTTGCAATATATAGCACCCCAGGATCTTAAGAGTTTTGGCCTTATTCCGGAACTTGTTGGCCGTCTGCCTGTGGTTACCTACCTTAGTCCTTTGGACGAAACAATACTACGTCAGATTCTGACCGAGCCAAAGAACGCGCTCGTTAAGCAGTTTGTGCGGCTTTTCGAAATGGATGGAATCAAACTCAGTTTCAATGAGCAAGTGCTTGAGTACATTGTTGAAAAAGCCGTTGAATTCAAACTGGGTGCCCGTGGATTGCGTTCCATTATGGAAGCCATTCTCATTGACGCCATGTTTGAACTCCCATCCACGCATGGTACCAGCGAGTTGAAGGTTACCCGCAATTATGCTGAAGAAAAAATGGGCAAAACAAATCTGTCCAGGCTTCGTGTTGCCTGATGAAATGAAGCAGCTATCACCTAAGTTGAGCGATTTGAGCAAAGCGAAAAAGCGCTTTACTTAGGTAAACCCCGATTTGGAAATTGTTGCAATTCACCACAGCCATGAAACTGTTTTACTGCGAATTGCTTACAATTTCCTGATCGATTGAGCTATTTCCCTTTTGAAATCGCTCAATTTGGGTATCAGTCTTATTAATTCAATTGATCAGAAACCTGCCGGTACATCAAAATTCCGGCAAAACATTTGATAATAAGTTGCGTTATAATATCCGGCATTGTATTTGCATCTATCTGCCGGAAAACTAAACAGCTACCTGGGCATGAAACGCCTGATAATCATACTTATTACCTGGATTGGCTTAATGCTCCCTGTCTTTTCGCAGAGCTATGATGTTATCGTGGTTAAAGCGAAGGTCGAGAATGGTGACACCCTTCCGATGATGTATTTGCCGGAAGTCAGGATCAAGGGCTATATTATTTATCGCACACCTTCCGATCAGCGCCGGTTCGACCGTTTGGTGCGGAATGTAAAGAAAGTATATCCTTATGCCAGGTTGGCGGGCCTCAAGCTTCAGGAGTATGATGCTATGATGGCTGGCCTGTCGGAAAAGGAACAGAAAAAACTTTACAAAAAGGCTGAAGATGAATTGAAGGCTGAATTTGGTGAAGAACTGAAAAGCCTGACATTTACCCAGGGCCGCATTCTGCTCAAACTTGTTGATCGTGAAACCGGCACACCCACCTATCACATCGTTAAAGAACTCAGGGGGAGTTTTGTTGCTTTCTTCTGGCAAAACCTCAGTCGCCTGTTTGGCTATAATCTGAAAGAAAAATACGAGCCTGATGGCAAAGACAAGGATATTGAAACGATTGTGCTGATGATTGAAAATGGGCTGATATAAGGTAATAGGTAATAGGTAATAGGTAATAGGTAATAGGTAATAGGTCAGCCCTTCGACAAGAGCTCAGGGACCAAGGTCAGAGGTCAGCCCTTCGACAAGAGCTCAGGGACCAAGGTCAGAGGTAAGCCCTTCGACAAGAGCTCAGGGACCAAGGTCAGAGGTAATAGGTAATAGGTAATAGGTAATAGGTAATAGGTAATAGGTAATAGGTAAGAGGTGGGAGGTAGGATTTGAAAATTCGAAATCTGCAATCCGCAATCCGAAATCCGCAACCCGCAACCCGAAATCCGCAACCCGAAATCCGAAACCCGCAATCCGCAATCCGAAGTAGTTGGCAATTAGAAATTAGAAATTAGAAATTAGAAATTGAAAACCTCACGCCGTTGGGACAATCCGAAATCAAAAATCCGCAATCCGCAATCCGAAATCCGCAATCCGAAATCCGCAATCCGAAATCTGCAATCCGCAATTCGCAATCCGCAATCCGCAATTCGCAATCCGAATTCCGCAACCCGAAATCCGCAATCCGCAATCCGCAATTCGCAATCCGAAATCCGAAATCCGCAATCCGTAACTCGAAATCCGAAATCTGAAATACGAAGTAATGTGCAGTTTGCAATTAGAAATTAGAAATTGAAAACCTCACGCCGTTGGGGCAATCCGAAATCAAAAATCCGCAATCCGCAACCCGCAACCCGAAATCCGCAATCCGAAATCCGCAATCCGAAATCCGCAATCCGAAATCCGCAATCCGCAATCCGCAATCCGCAATCCGAAATTCGCAATCCGAAATCAAAAATCCGCAATCCGAAGTAGTTGGCAATTAGAAATTAAAAATTAGAAATTAGAAATTGAAAACCTCACGCCGTTGGGGCAATCCGAAATCAAAAATCCGCAATCCGAAGTAGTTGGCAATTAGAAATTAGAAATTAGAAATTGAAAACCACCCCGCCGTTGGGCAATCCGCAATCCGAAATCAAAAATCCGCAATTACTTTACTTCCCTCTTCCCTGCGCCACAATCAGCACGGTATAGATCAGAATCTTCAGATCCATTGCCAGCGACATATTCTCGATGTAGAGGATATCGAATTTGAGGCGTTCGACCATTTCATCGACATTTTCGGCGTAACCGTATTTAACCTGGCCCCAGGAGGTAATGCCGGGCTTAACTTTCTGAAGCAGGCGATAGTGGGGTGCCCGTTGTACAATCTGGTTGATAAAATACTGGCGTTCAGGGCGCGGGCCTACCAGCGACATATCGCCGATCAGTACTGATAAGAACTGTGGAATTTCATCGAGCCTTACTCTGCGGAGAAACTTGCCAAAACGGGTGATACGCGGATCTTCCTTTGAGGAAAGTTGCGGTACGCCGCCTTTTTCTGCATCACAGTACATGCTTCTGAATTTGATCATGGTGAAGGGTTTGCCATGAATGCCCATGCGCTGTTGTTTATATAAAACCGGCCCCTTTGAGGTAATTTTAATGCCAAGTGCAACGCCGATGTACGCGGGAAGAAGAATGATCATTGCCACGATAGATGCCACAATATCGATGATTCGCTTGAGCGATTGCTGCCAGGCAGGCATCAGGTCGGGCGATATCTGTAAAAGCGGCGCATGGAAAATCGAGGTAGATCGGATGGTGCCAAGCAGATAGTCCTGCATGTCGGGTATAACCTTGATAACCACGTTGGTGTCCTCAACTTCGGTGATGATTTGTTCGATGGTCTTGACCTCCGAACGCTCGATGGCAATAATGACTTCCTCCACGTTGTGCTCTTTTATAATGTTCTTTAAATCATTGATATGCCCCAGATGCTTCAGAAACTTTTTTAGCTTGTAGTCATTATAATCTACTGCATTGACAAAGCCAATAAAGCGATTCCCGCTTGATTTTTCCTGGTTTTCAATCTCGTTGAAGATTGAAATGGCATTTCCATTGCTGCCTACAACAATGGTATTGAACCCGATGATTTTGTGATGGATGCGGTATGCCGTGATGGAAGTAAGGATGAGCCTGAACAGGTATGTGGGTACAAAGTGAAGGGTAAAAAGTACCAGTACCGATTCGTAGTAGTTACGATAGCTGACAATTGTATCGTCAAGGATGAGTGCAAAAAACAGGATAATGACACCGATAACCGTTATGAGCAGGGTTTGCCCGAGTTCTTTAAGCCGTGCTTTTCGATATATGCGACGATAGGTGCCCATCATAATATAAAGGCACAACCAAAAAACCGGAATAAAAATCAGCCCGTAGAGGAGGTTGGAATCCTTGTAAATAACCTCCGGATAATCAAACACATTGGGATCTATGGAAACTTTGCGGTAAATGAAAAATGCTCCCCATGCCAGGATGGCAGACATCAAATCCACAACAATGTATTTAGTTACCTGTAGAGTTTTATTCATACCGTATTGTTAAAAATGCACTAGTTTTAAATTGTCAAGATAAATCAAAACCTCATCTGTTTCCTCTTCTTTCTGAGTGCCGAAGAAAATCTGGAAATCAGTAGCACTGGGAGTATCGTATTTCGGAACTGTTAGGTTTACATATATTTTATTCCAATTGACTGATTTATTCAATATTAACAGGGGTCGCTGAATTCTCTGCCCTGATGTTGAGTAGAAAACACCTACAACGAGATCATGGTTTGTTTTGTAATTCATTTCCAGGAACACGGAAGCCCCATAGTCAGGGAAGTCGTACTTTTGGGTGGATACGGCTTCAAAAATCGCTGAATCAGCCGATAACCTGATCAGTGCTGAATAATTGTTATCTTCTTCGGGCTGGTGAAAAATCAGGTTTGGATCACTGATCTTTTCGATTCCAACAGTGCTTTTCGAAGTAGTGTCGAGGGTGACACCGGAAAAGTTAAAATCCTCGAGCCAGGGAAAAGTCACATTCGGTTTATAGCTGGTAACAGCATCGGAAAAGTTGATGATACTGTCTTTTACTAAATTAATGCTTCTTTTGATGTCGGCATAAAACGGGTAGATGCTTCTGGTATTGGCGATGCCATTGAGTTTAATTCCCGGCCTGATGGTGATGGTTTGTTGACCTTCTTTCAGGATCGGAACCGTGGCCGGCAATTCGAAAGCCCCGATGAGGGTTTCATCAACATAAACCCAGGCATCGGTTATTTTTTGAGAAGAAGTTCCCTGATCGTAGGTTGAAGTTAAGCCAATCTGATCAATATACAGGTAGGAAGGTACCAGGTCGGGGTCGTTCTTCTTCTCGCAACCATTTGCAATAGTGATGGTTAGGGATAATAGTGTAAAAAACTTTACTGAATTTGTAATAACCCTCATAAGTTCTTCCTTTTCACATGCCCGCATTGAATGTAAAATCAACGCAAAGCGGGGCTGTTTATTGCCAATAAAACCGATAATTTTTTAGAAAATCAGAAAATTCCGGAATTGAGTGAATCAGGCCAGGTTAGCTGCCTGATTCATTTTCTCAATAATCCTGTAAGCGAGGTCAAGCGCGGCATACCCATCGTTGATGGTTACGGGTGGGACAGTATTGTTTATAATGGCATCGGCAAAACTTTCAAGTTCAGTTTGAATCGCATTAATGGGGGTAATCTCAGGTTTATCAAAAAGGATTTGCCTGGGCTGTTTTCCCGGGCCCAGATCGAGGATCATAGCAAGGGGGTCGGTAAGGTCGGGTTCAACACTGCGCATACGGATTATTTCACAGGTTTTATCCAGAAAATCTACAGAAATATAGGCATCGCGCTGGAAGAAGCGGGATTTGCGCATGTTCTTCATCGAAATCCGGCTGGCAGTGAGGTTAGCAACGCAGCCATTGTCGAACTCGATTCGGGCGTTGGCTATGTCGGGCGTGTCGCTCACCACCGAAACCCCACTGGCACTGATTTTTCGGATCCCGGATTTAACCACACTCAGGACTATATCCAGATCGTGAATCATAAGGTCGAGGATAACCGGGACATCGGTGCCACGTGGATTGAATTGGGCCAGCCGGTGCGTTTCGATAAACATCGGGTTATCGATGAATGGCGCTGCAGCAATAAATGCCGGATTAAAACGCTCCACATGCCCTACCTGAACCTTAACGTCTGCTTCATTGGCGAGTTTGATAAGATCCAGTGCCTGGTCAGGGGTGGTGACAATTGGTTTCTCGATAAATACATGCCTGGATTTCCTGAGCGAACGCGAGGCGCAATCGAAGTGCGAAAGGGTAGGGGTAACAATATCAACTACATCCACCTGATCAATCAGTTCGTCAATTCCTTCAAAACTTCTTACACCCAGTTCTTTTTCAACCATTGCAGCATTCTCTTTATCGGCATCGTAGAAGCCAACCAATTGATATTTAGCAATCTGTTTGATACATTTAAGGTGGATTTTTCCAAGATGGCCTGCGCCAAGCACTCCTATTCTGAGCATATTGTTGAAATTGATTCGGTGGATGGTTTAAAACATGGCGAAATTACTAATTTAGCCACAAAAAAGGAAACATTCCTGTAATTGCATGACAGACCATAAATATATTGATACTTTCCGTCACAAAGGGCTAAGAAAGAAGTTGGTAGAGAGTCTCCGCCTGAAAGGGATCAAAGATGAAAATGTACTGAAGGCCATTGAAAATGTTCCCCGGCATCTCTTTTTTGACTCTGGGTTCCTTGAATTTGCTTATGTTGACAAAGCTTTCCCGATCGGGGCCGGTCAAACCATATCACAACCCTATACGGTTGCTTTTCAGACTGAGTTGCTCAAAGTGAAAAGAGGGGATAAGATACTCGAGATTGGCACCGGCTCAGGTTACCAGGCCAGCATCCTTTACCAAATGGGCGCAAAAGTATTCTCCATCGAACGGCAAAGGGTTCTTTTCGCGAAAGCAAAAGAACAACTGCCCAGGATGGGCTTTCCTGTAAAAGTTTTTTTTGGTGATGGTTATTTGGGTTTGCCGGCTTTTGCCCCTTTCGATAAGATCATTGTAACAGCAGGTGCCCCCTATATTCCGCACCCGCTCACTGATCAGCTTAAACCCGGTGGTATTCTTGTTATTCCGGTGGATGAGGGTGAATCACAACTGATGACCAGTGTTGAGAAACTCAGCGATGGGAGCCTGAAAACCACTCATCACGGGAGGTTTCGTTTTGTTCCATTGCTGGGTGATAAAGAGAATTATTAGAATCACTGTTTTTCAGGATTAACGGTTGCCGTAACCGATGAAACTATCCTTAAGGCAGTTGTAAGTGTCTCAAGATCCTGATAAAGATTCCCGTCATTGCCTGATTGATGACTGCGGCCAATCGGCTCAAGTTTAACCGTTACCCCTTTCTGTAAAGTGTCAATAATGGCAGCGTAAACGACTGCGGGTTGTGAAGAGGTTTTATACTCCTTGTCATCGGGGTATTTGTTGTTGGTCCAGTAGGTGTTCCAGTCCCATGACTGATTAATTTCCAATAAAACCCTGAATTTTCCGTTCAGAGGCTTGTCGGCACGGCTGTTCAGGTTGAAGTCAGCCGCCGGAGTAGCACCTGAGTAGGCATCGGCGACCTCAAAGCCTTTACGGGGCATGTAGTTCCCTTTGTCGTTCAGCACGTTGCGTTTGTGCGACCAGTAGGGCAGGGCGGCAGGTCTGAGAATTTCTCCCGGCTGCCACTTGCCGTCGCTTTTTTCGCCATAGGCAAATTCACCCTTTGCAATGGATTGGGCTACAAATAGTGTCTGAATATAATTTCCATCAAGGTCTTCTATCCAGATGGCCATGAGTGGATGATTGTGCTCAGGTCCTTTCCAGAATTCAAAAGTAAGGCTGTTGCCGCTACCCTGCGGATTGGTTGTAATCGTTTCTATCTGCGACCTTTTTTGCTGTTTTTTTGATTTCTGCGCATAGCTTCCTGCTGCTGATGCAAGTATCAGGGTTAAAGCCAGGGAGATGCCCAGAATTCTGCGGGTGATTGTCTTCATATTGTTTGTTTGTTAAAATTCAACAATGATACCAATGGTCGGTAATACTGTACCGGCCGGATTGCTTACTTGCTTGAGCAGGTACCTGTTTTCGTTTTCGGGATCAATCAGGTTAATGCCGTTTGCATCGGTTTGTGTAAGCAGGTTTGGCGGTCCTTCCTGCTGAAAGTTATAAAGATTTTGTATGTCAATATAAAGGTTGAGGGACCATTTGTTGAAAAAGTACTGTTTGTCGAGCCTCGCATCCAACTGGTGAAAGTTTCCTGTCCTCAGGGTGTTAAACCTGCTGAAATCAAGATAGCCCTGCTGACGTGCATCCCAGGCGTCAACGAGGGACGATCGGTTTAAATCCCATGGAGTGAAGGGTGACCCTCCCACAAACCTCCAGCGTGCACCCAGGTTCCAGTTATTCTTAAATTCCCGTGAAAGGGTAAGATTCACCAGGTGACGATTGTCCCACGATGAGGGTATGTATTTTTCTGAAGCATCTTTAAACTCACTTCTTACATAGGTGTAGGATAAAATGAGGTTCACCTTATCCATCAGGCGGTCGCGCACATACACTTCAAGTCCGTAAGCCCTTCCGATACCTGTGGAAGTGACTTCTTCGTTGCCTGATACTCCGAAATCACCACCTTTGTTGGCTAATGATATCGAGTCGTTGACAGAAACCGGATAATTATCATAAAACTTGTAGAATCCTTCGAGGGTAAATTTGGCATCTTCGCGTCTGCGGTACTCGATACCTCCCACAACATGGTTGGAAACTATATACTTCAGGTTGTTTGCCTTGTTGGCAAGGGTCCCAGTGCTGTTTCTGAAGCCCAGTGTAGTATAGGCCGGCTGCTGAAAATACCTGCCAGTGTTGAAATTCAGAAAAAACTTACTGGTAAGTGCCCATGCTGCGCTGAACCGGGGCGAAAGCTGGTGCAGCAGGTTCGACATATTTTCAGAATAGGTATTCCCGTCGGTGCGCAAACCAAGCGACAGAATCAAGCGGTCGTTGCTAAAGTTACGGCTCACCTGGCCAAAAAGGTGATACTTGAACAGATCCAATTCGGAGCCGTAGTCAATGGTGCGAAGCGTATCTTCTGCCATCGGGATAAAAACCTTCTGGAAAGAGTTGAACGTAAACCTGGCATATTCACCACCGGCACCGGCAATTATTTTATAGTCTCTGAAACGGCTTGAGTTTTCGTAACGGAATTTATTTTCCATTTCCTGTGAAACATAGTCCAGCGTTTTGGCCTTTGTTTCATCGTTGTTTTCGTATTTGTAAGCCTCGTTGTTCAGCATGTTCCGGCTCAGTACCCAGGTATCAAATGAATTCGATCGGTAATGTTTGTAAACCGCACCTATCGCATAATTCCACTGATTGTTTATCGGAAGGTAGTTCAGGATATATTGCTGATCTTCAGTCGGGTTTTTTATGCCCGTATTAAGCTTAAACTGATCGATGGCGCCAATACCGAGCACTGTAAGTTCATTCTTCAGGTCAAATTTTGTCTTTACTTTAAACTGGAAATCGTTGTAGGTTGGTAGAAATGGCAGCCCGATTATGCCAAACAAAAATTCGAGATACGATCTTCTGGCTGAAAACAGAAAAGTTGTTTTTTCGCTTAGCGGGCCGTTTACTGCAAGTGAAAGATCAGAAGCCCCAACTGAGCCCTTGAAAACAATTTTTTCCTTGTTACCGTCGATCTGTTTCATTTCAAGCACCGAACTGAGTGTATTTCCACGGTTGGCAGGAAAAGCACCCGAATAGAAATCGACTTCACGGATAAAATCAATATTGACAATGCCTACCGGGCCTCCGGATGCTCCCTGGGTTGCAAAATGGTTGAGGTTTGGAATCTCAATACCATCGAGATAGAAACGGTTCTCGTTGGGGCCACCTCCCCTGACAATCAAATCGTTGCGGAATGAAACGGTGGAAGCAACACCCGGCAATGCCTGTATTACCTTACTGATGTCGCGATTGGAGCCGGGATTCTTTTCAATTTCACTAATCCCCAATGTACGCATGGACACAGGGCTTTCCTCTGTTTTGCGGAAAGGAGAGGCTTTTACAACCACCTGGTCAAGCTGAATGCTGGTTTCTCGCATTGGAATATCGATGAAAACAGTTTTGGCATTGGTAACCTGGAATTCTTCGCTGACATGGGCTTCAAATCCAACAGAACTGGCAGCAAGTTTGACAAAACCAGGCTTGATCCCGGTGAAAATGAAATTTCCATCCAGATCGGATGTGGATCCAATAGTAGTGCCAAAAATCACAATGTTGGTAAATGGCAGGGGCTCATTGTTTTTGTCATTGAAAACCCGCCCTTTGATGGTTCCGTTTTGAGCGATAATCTGAATGAAAGCCAGGATAAATGCTCCTGACAGGAATATTTTTTTCATATTGAAAAGGTCAAATCTAATTCAAAATGTATTTTGTTTAATGTTATTATTTGAATTGTAAACAAGTATTTGACTAAAATGTTTAGTATTATTATCATTCTTGTCATAAATTGTTGAACATTTTTTCAATCAGGATGGCATTCTCTTCAGGGCTATGATTCCCGTCAAGCCAATGAATATTGATTCCTTTCCGCTCCATCCGCCTGAACCAGGTCATCTGTCGTTTGGCAAACTGGTGAATGGCAGTGTTAAGCAGCGAAAACATCTGATCGTAGCTCAACTTGCCTGTAAGATGAAGTGTGATGTATTTGTATTCCAGGCCGTAGTAAGTCAGGTTCTCTGGTTCAATACCATTGTTTAATAATATCTTAACTTCGTTCAACATTCCATGCTTCATTCTTTCTTCCAGCCGATCGGTAATGCGCTGTCTGACCGCGGCCCTTGGCAGCTCAACGCCGAAAATAAAGCTGTTGTCAGGGCGAACCGGTGATGGTTCTGGTTCGGCGTTTTCCTTTTCAACTGCGTTTTCAGCCTGCGCAATCTCGATGGCCCTGATCAGACGGTTTCTATCCGTCGTGTCGGTATTGTTGTGAAGTGGCCGCAATAATGCCAGTACCCGGATCAGTTCATCATCAGTCATACTTTTTGAATCATGACGAAACTGCTCATTGGCCGGCGTTTCTTTAAGCCGGTACAGACCAAGTGCCGCTTCAATGTACATTCCGCTGCCACCGCAAACAACAATGTTTTTGCCTCTTGCTGTGATGTCGTTGGCAGCTTCGGTAAAGTGGCGGCTATAGTCAAAGATATTGTACTTACTCCCGGCATCAACAATATCAATCAGGTGAGCTGTAACTTTTTTACCGTTTACCAGATAGTCAAGAAGGTCTTTGCCGGTGCCAAGGTCCATCCCCCGATACACCTGCCGGGAATCAGCCGAGATGACCTCGCCATTTATTTTTGCTGCAACCACTGCACCCAGCCTTGTTTTTCCGGTAGCCGTGGGTCCCAATATAACTATGTTGTTTTTCCTGTTCATACAAATCCTTTCTTTTTTTGTAAAATGAGTTCCTGTTCAGCCATAAAATCCCTGACCATATTTAACTCTGAAACAGGCGTTTGATCAAAATCAAGCTTCAAAAGCATTTGTTCCAGCCCGTTGCCCGTTTCAAAACAATCGGTCAGAAACCGATGCAAGCGTTTTTCGTTCCGGTCGGGGTAAAGTGAATTGGTTACCTTTAAAAACTGTAAAATTCTCAATGCATCAACTCTTTGCATACTGGCCCTAATAAAGCTTTCAACCGAAGCAGCATTTCTTCGCAGTGGTTCCCATACCGGGCCACCACGGGTTGCTTTTTCAAGAAAAGCATCCATCGGAGTTGTGGAGTTTTTAATGAATAAGCCTGCAAATGCATCATACGTTTGTTTTATTAATTGAAACGCCTTGGCGTGATAAACCGGGTAACTGTCCCAATCGCCGTTTCTTCCTTTGATCATGGCCGGGCCGGTTCCGAAATACACCCTGTCGGAAAATCTGGAGGCGGGGAAAATGGTCCCTGCACAATCAACAACTATGTTGCCCGATTTCCTCAGTTTTAGCATAAAATAAAAATCTTCACCGCTCATTTTTGGCGTCAGTCCACCAACCCGACGATAAACAGATGCTCTGCAGGCCATTCCGGAGCCGATGGCGGAGAAGGCATAAGGGCTGTCGATAAGCAGCATATTCAATGCATAGTTTCGCATATAGACTTCATACCGGAGTATGCAACGGTCAGTGGTTTCATCACCGGTGAGTGGATGGTAATAGGATACCGAAATTCCTGCCGCATTGGGGTATTTCTCAGCAGACCCGATTAAAGAATTGAAAAAGTAAGGATCATAGCGCGTATCGGCATCCATGCTCACAATCAGGTCATCGGGGCCGGCGAGGGCTGAGGCTGCATCCATCGCTGTTTTTCGTGCCCAGCCAACGCCATGATTTTTACCTATCCAGCCTTTACCCCGGCTGCTTTTGTCAATCAGGTGAATCTGCGGAAGATTGAGCGAATTCAGGTATTCCAAAGATTTCTGATTTCTTTTGCAGACCTCCGCTTTCTGCTCATTGTGCCACCATTCATCCGGCTGGTTGATGCAAATCACTGCTTCCCATGCACAATCCTGTTGGTTGGTCAGGTCATTGATCAGGTTCGAAAGGTTTTCAAATTCATCCAAAACAGGGATTGTTGCGTAAACTTTCGGGTGCATAAGTTTGTTATTAATCAATAAGTATTAGTTTAGTGGCTGTTTCACTGTAAAATAAAGATACAGGCTGCCCGTTTGGATATAAGCACCTATATAACTGTCATCCTGCAAAAGTAAACATCCTGTCTATGGAATCTAACGAAGTTCTGGATAAACTTCCCCGTCATCTGATGGGGCTTGTAATTGATCAGCCTTACAATGCTTACACTGCCCTCGACCACTCAATCTGGCGGTATGTTATGCTACGGAATATCAAGCACTTAAGCAAAGTTGCTCATGGGTCTTATCTTGATGGATTGAAAAGGACCGGCGTCAGCATCGACACCATTCCCCACATGTATGGCATGAACCGAATCTTGAAGGAGATCGGCTGGGCTGCAGTTTCTGTGGATGGGTTTATACCGCCTTCGGCATTTATGGAATTTCAGGCTTATAAAGTGCTGGTGATTGCAGCCGACATCAGGCCAATTGACCAGATAGAATACACTCCGGCGCCGGATATCATTCATGAAGCGGCAGGCCATGCACCCATCATCGCCGATCCTGAATATGCCGAACACCTCAGGTTTTTCGGTGAAATCGGATCGAAGGCTTTCTCGTCGGCCCGTGATTACGAGCTGTATGAAGCCATCCGGCACCTGTCAATCCTGAAGGCTGATCCTTATACAAAATCATCTGACATTGTCATTGCTGAAGCTAACCTCTCAGCAATTGAAAAAAGCATGGGTCAGCCAAGCGAAATGGCCCTGATCCGAAACCTTCACTGGTGGACAGTGGAATATGGCCTGATAGGCGAACCGGATAATTTCAAGATTTATGGAGCAGGTTTACTTTCTTCCATCGGCGAAAGCCAGAACTGTATGCAGCAGAAGGTAAAAAAAATCCCCTATACCATCGATGCCGTTAATTACGGTTTCGACATAACCACTCAGCAACCGCAGCTTTTTGTTACACCCGATTTCAATCACCTGAATTCGGTGTTGAACGAGTTTGCCGATAAGATGGCCATGCGGACAGGCGGTTCAGTGGCCGTGCACAGGGCCGAATCTTCAGGTAATACAGCCACTGTGGTGCTGGATTCAGGCCTTCAGATTTGCGGGACTTTTAAAGACTGTATCTATGATGATGGTAAGATTGTTTATCTGAGAACATCGGGACCAGGCAGTCTTTGTGTCGAAGACCATGAATTGACAGGGCAGGGTAAAAAGTTTCATGCCAATGGCTTTGGCTCACCGGTTGGCCAGCCGAATATTGGTGGGATTTCACTTCAATCAATGAGTGAAGATGAACTGGAAACAGCCGGTTTTATTCCGGGGGTTCACCAGGAAATTGTTTTTGACAGTGGGTTAACCGTGACTGGTATCCTGGATTACATCAAGCGGCATAAAGGTAAAAACATACTTTTCGGATTTATCAATTGTACCGTAACTTTCAGGGGCGATATTCTGTTCAGGCCAACCTGGGGCAAATACGATATGGCTCTTGGCGAAAAAGTGGTTTCAGCTTACCCCGGGCCTGCCGATCCTGATGCTTTTGGCTTTGAATTTCAGGCACCTGATGAGCGTACCCATAAAATTGTGTACGACAGGAAAGCCCTGAAACGGCATAGTTTTTACCAACAGATGCGGGATATACGCGACCTAAAAACTGATTTAAATAATCCGGAAGATTTTTTCAACCGGATACTCTCGGAATTTCCGTTGGATTGGTTGCTTTTGATCGAGCTATACGATTTCTTAAAAAAACGGAAAGATGATTTGACACTCAGAGAGCAAGTTTTAGACCAACTTGAGAAGATTAAAACCGATGATCCGTCACTTTCAGGGCTAATCGATGATGGTTTGGCTTTGTGTGGCTGATCCCGGGTTAGTTAAACAAAGTCCTGTTATTCAAGCATTTCTGTAATTCAAATTATGCGGTAAGTGACTTAAACAATCAGGCTTATGAACTTATGTTCGCTTAAAAGATGATATTTCGCATTCTTTTGTGTTTTTTTAATTCCTGATCCGGATATAATTTATCTTTGCCGTGCAATTGAAACCTGAATGTTTTAATGTATTCAGTTTCAGGTACCCTGATGAATAGAAAAACAATAATCGAAAAAACCATGCGGATTGCCATTCTGGCAACTGCATCTTTCGTGTTTTGGATTTATCTGGGTTCAATCATCAATTTCCACCAGCACCATATTTTTGGCCGTTCACTTATGCCTCAGGGCATTTTAGCCAAAAGGGAGGAAACTATTCAGGTTTCTCTCGATCTGCCTTTTTACCTGATGCATTTTACGGCTTCGGTCGATCACCCTGAACAACTGCTGCCTGAACCATCCTTATTTTTAGTTGAAGCAGCGTCAGGGGTTGCTGATCGTTCTGTAACCGGAATCGTCATTCAGTATTTCCATGGCCTCAGGGCTCCTCCCGTGGCTTAATTTTATTCGTTTCCAGCCAAATTCCGGCTAAACTATTTCAATTCAACATTTTTATTCATTCAGGATGTCTTTAACAGGATGCAGTTGATTCCTGTATCGTTAACAGACTACTGCGACAGAACACTCTGTCGGATTAACAATCATAACATGAAAACTAAAATTACTACAGCAATTTTGTCATTTGCTTTACTCGTGGTCTTCAATTTCAACAGGCTTCAGGCTCAAACACCTGGCTCAATAGAAATGGGCCCCCAGTATGCTAATGAAGTATTTTATTCACTCACCAATGGTGAAGTAAAGAGTTCCCCCCGAAATATTTGGGATATCGCATTTTATACCAATGCATTCAGTGCAGGAATCATCACCAACGGAGGCGCGGGAGTGGAACTTTATACCTACCCCAACGCTGCTGCCGATGGGTGGAATAGCTTTGATACCACCGGAATGTCGGGATGGACAAAAATGTACAATGACGCTTCGGAATGGGAAAATGGTGCATTCAACCGCAACCAGAAAGGTCATCCCGATTATGGATGGGGTGTTTATAGTATGACATCGCACGATGTAATCGGCGACTCTCTTTATCTTATCAAAACACCCGATGGAATTTACCGAAAACTAAACATCATACGCAAGTATTCAACACTGAACCGTTATGAAATCAGATTTTCTCTGCTTGACGGAACGCAGGATCAGACGGTTACCCTTGAAGTAAATCCCCAGAACGACCGGGCGTTTATGGCCTATTCATTTGTCAATGGTATTGTTGACCGCGAACCGGTAGCAGCCAGTTGGGATATTGTTTTTACCAAATATATAGCCTCTGTTCAAAATACACCTTACCCGGTAGTTGGTGTCCTGGTTAATCCAAGCGTTCAGGCAGCGCGTGCAGCCCATACCGATCCCGACTTCACCGATTGGTCCGGCCTTGATTTTGAAACCGGTAGCGATGTAATTGGCTACGACTGGAAGTATTTCGATATGAATAGTTTTCAATATTTTGTAGAGGATTCGCTGATGTATTTTGTTAAGGCTCAGCAAGGTGGGGTTTACAAACTTGTTTTCGATAGTTTCGCGGGTTCTTCAACCGGTATCGCCACTTTTACTTCAACATTATTGTCAACCCTCGGCATTCCCGACAGCGATGTTGCAAAAGGGTTTGTATATCCGAATCCGGCAAACAATCAGTTGAACCTGGTGCTTCCGGGAACTTCCTTCTCAGGAACCGCAGGCCTTTATGATTTAAGTGGCAGGCTTCTGCGTAATTGGGAACTTGACAGGACAGGCTCAATGAAACTTGATGTCAGCGAAATTAATTCCGGTACCTATATTCTTCAGACAAACAACAACGGGACTGTTACCACAAATAAAGTGATTCTGGTAAAATGATGCAATTTATCAGGTTTGCTTTCTTTACTGGTTTACTATTGCTTGCATTTCAGGGCTTTGGTCAGAAGAGCGAGTTACGTGTAGTAGATGCACGTAATAGCAACCCTGTGGCTTTTGCCCATGTGAAAGCAACGGAGTTGGGTTCCAAAACAACCCGGTTCTTTGTAACTGATCTTGATGGTTTTATTAAAGCCCAGGTTACCAAACCTACAGTTTACATGATAACTTACGTTGGCTACCAGGCTTATAACGACACCATTCTGCCGGGTGCTGAAGCCATTGTTCGTCTTTTGCCTGAGGTTTTTTCGCTGGATGAAGTAGTTGTAACTGCGCAGTACAACCCCGGGAGTGCCGATCGTTCGCTATACCGGGTAAATGTGATCAATCAGATGCAGTTGCGCCGCAGTGCTTCTAATGATTTGTCCGGAATTTTGCGTAATCAACTGAATATCCGTTTCACACAGGATGCTTCGCTTGGAACCGGCATGAGCCTGCAGGGGCTTTCGGGTGAGCATGTGAAGATCCTGGTAGATGGTGTTCCTGTGATCGGCCGCCTGAACGGGAGCATCGACCTGAGCCAGGTAAACGTACAAAATGCCAGGCAGGTAGAAATTATCGAAGGGCCAATGTCGGTTATCTATGGCAGCAATGCCATGGCCGGCGTGGTTAACATTATTCCGAAGGAAATTCCGGGCAACTCACTTTCCGCCAACGCCGGAACCTATCTCGAATCGGTAGGAATTATCAATTTTGATGGAGGTTTCAGTATCAGAAAAGGGATAAATGCTTTCGGGCTTCAGGCTGGTCGTAATTTTTTCAGCGGATATTCTCCGGTTGATGAAGGCAGGGCAAAACTCTGGAAACCCCGCCGGCAGTTGAATCTTGATGCCAATCATACGCTTTCATTGCAAAAAGTGAATCTCAGGACAAGGTTAAGCTACTTCGATGAATTGCTGTTGGTGCGCGGAAATCTTCTGCCCCCTTATTTTGAGAAAGCATTTGATAATCATTTTGGTACGAGGAGGCTAACCGCAAAAGCAGATGTCTCTACCAAAGGTTCCAATCCTTTCACAGCAAGTAATTCGTTGTCGTTCTACAGCCGGGTACGTACCCTTTATTACAACGATCTGACCATACTCGAAAAAACGCCTGTAGAATACGATACGACAGGATTCGGGTCTTTTCTGTCGCGCGCCATGTATTCTTTGAGGACCGAATCGGGCCGCATTGGCACCCAGTTTGGTTACGATGCCAATTTCGACTGGGCTACCGGTGATCGCATAGGGAATGAGAAGCAAAATATTGCAGATGCTGCTGCTTTTGCAACCATTCAATATCAGCCGTTGAACTGGCTTTCGTTGCAACCCGGTTTTCGCTATGCCTGGAACAGCCGTTTCAGTTCGCCGCTCATTTATGCACTGCATGTAAAAGCAGGGCCTCGCAAAGGGGTGATGTTCAGAACTTCTTACTCAAGTGGTTTCAGAGCGCCATCGCTTAAGGAACTTTATCTCTATTTTGTCGATGTAAACCATAACATCACCGGTAACCCAAACCTACAGCCCGAAAGTTCGACACACGTTCAGGTTCAGGCTTCTCATCGCATCGAAAAAATTACTTATGCCACTGAAACCGAAGTGCGTTTCTTCCTGAATAACATCAACAATGAGATAACCCTTGCAGAAACCGGCGACGGCTCATATACATACTACAACCTTGATCATTCCCGCACTATGGGTTATTCGGCAAGCATAAGGTCATCGCTGTACCCGATGTTTGATCTGAGACTTGGCTGGGGATCAACCGGACGGGCTAACAGTTTTGAAGGCAGCGAAAGCAGCAAAAGTACAAAGCTATACTGGTCGCCTGAAGTTACTTCGGAAGTTACCTGTCGCGTTGATAAAATTGACCTGCATTGCACGGCAATTTACAAATACACAGGCCGGACAACTAAGATTTATCTGAACGCGGATGGACAATTGGTGGAAGGCTTTATGGATTCGTATCACAATCTTGACCTGACTTTACTTAAAACCTTTATGCAAAAAAGGCTGGAAGTGAATGCCGGGGTCCGCAATTTGTTTGATGTAACAAACATCACTTCTGCCGGAAGTTCAGGGGGCGTCCATTCAGGTGGCGGAGGCAATGTGCCGGTTGCCTGGGGCAGAACATTCTTTGTAAAATTATCAATCAGTATCCTTAAAGATGAATCGGATAATAAACCTGGGTAACTTATTAATAATAAGCCTGATCATGTTAACTTCCTGCTTTAAGGAGGATGAAAAGGTTGCGCCTGAGCGTCCGGGCGATGTTTCAACGGCCGTGATAGAAATGCTGCCCGATTATAGCATTCAGACCTATTTCGACCTTACATCAGGTGAAGAGGTAAGCACCAATCTGAAAGACATCTGGGATCTGGGGCTTATCTGCAAAGAGGGCGATTATACGCTTATCCTGAATACTGCGCGCTTTATAAAAGTTGCACACACCGAATCAGATAACTTTGATGTGACTTATACTACAGAAGGGTTTGTGTGGCAGTTTGATGAATCTACCGGGAACCCCTCTGGGAATGCCATCGGAAATTGGTGGGATTCAACAATCACAGGTCCGGTTAGCAAAAGGGAAGTGTTACTGATTGACCGTGGGATTGATGCAGAAGGATTGCCTGCCGGGTATCTTAAAATGCAGCCGCTTATAAATTCATCTAATGGTGAAGTTAGTATCCGTATTGCAAAACTGAACGGTTCAGATGAGCACACTTATAGTTTTACGAAAATTGAGGGACTCAGATATGTAGCCATGTCATTTAATGGAGGGCAGAACGCAGTTCAGCCTGAACCTCTGATGGCTGAATGGGACCTGCTGTTTACTCAATATACCACGCTATTATTTACCGATGTAGGCGACCCTTATCCTTATCTGGTTACCGGTATTCTGATAAACGATTCACTGGTGTCAGCAGTAATGGATTCTGTTACACCATTTGAAAATGTAACAAGAGAATTGGCTGAAAGCCTGATTTTGTCTGACCGACTCGATGTGATTGGCTATGACTGGAAGAAGGTGAATGGAGATGTAACCTCCGGAAACGTTACCTATACTGCCATACCTGAAATGGTCTATATAATAAAGAATGCTGATGGTTATTTCTACAAACTCAGGTTTATTGATTTCTACAATGACCTTGGCCAGAAAGGCTATCCTACGTTTGAATATCAGAAGTTGTGACTCTGGTATAACTTTTTGTTTGTGATTGTGTTAAAAAAGCCCGGTTTGTGAGCCGGGCTTTTTGTTTAGTGTGTTTTGACATCGGTTTCATTGGCAATTTACTACACGGGAGGCATTTGAGCGAATTATACAGGCATCTGTCCGGAGTAAATTCAAAAAACCTGAAAAAATTTATAATTCTGGTTATACCATAGATTATTTCTGAATTTACGGTTATAATCCGAATTTTCCGGATTTACACGGATTTTCACAGAATTAATAGTACGTAAATAATTTTCTCCAATATTTTGTAATGCCATGACAATCAGCGTTATGGCATTTTTTTATTGTCATAAAGTACGCATATAGTACGTGCCTTAAAGATAGTTATACCTATTT
>JBBQIQ010000034.1:0-29002 GCA_038325075.1 Bacteroidales bacterium
ATAACTGATGTTTTATACGGTAGCCGGCTTAATTGAAATCTGCAACTCCCTGAATCCAATAAAACGGTTTAGCCTTGAAACTTTCCCCTTTTCTTCGTCAATGCACATTTCAATAACTTCACGCATGTTAACCAGGGCTTCATCTACAGTTTTGCCATAAGAATGGCATCCTTTAAAAAACGGGGCAACTTACAATGTATAGGGTCTTCATCCTGTTCAACAAGAATGGGAAGGTGCAGTAAATTGTTTTTTGTTTTCATTGTCATTTTTTAATGGTACTGTTCTTCTTCAGCGTGATGGATTCATGGGTACCCGAAGCTGATTTCAGATTATACAACAAGTTTATGTCATAACAAAAATATTAAAAGAATTGCTCTGCAGCAATCATGGACCTATGAAAAGATCAAAACTATACCGCCTTTTATACGTTACGGTGCGCTGCACCTTTATATTGTTATTTTTCAATACGTTCTACCAACATTGCGCCACTCTGTGGCTTATTGTAATATCAAACAAGATTTTTCAGTTATCCGGCACTCTGGCCAGTTGAACAACTGACCCAACCAAATTTTTGCAAAATCAGGCGGGCATACTTGCCGAATTAGTAAGTTTGCAATGCCGTTATTCAAAAAAAAAATCATCATCTGTATTTCAGGAACTAATCTTAATCATCTGGCTACCATGGACTTCAAAGATACAAAAACCGCCTTTATCAGCAAAACCGACAAAGAACTGCAGAAAGCCAGGCTGCTTTTCCGGGTTATGGCGAGTCCTGCCATGGTCACCATTGGGAAAAATCTGGTAAACTTGGCTTTCGGTGCTCACATTCCGGTTGACTGGGCCATCAGGCCAACCATCTATTCGCATTTTGTTGGCGGGCGTAGTCTTGGAGAATGCCAGACGATCGTTCAAAAACTCAGTCAGTATAACCTGAAATCAATTCTCGATTATTCAGTTGAGGGCAAGCACGATGATGCAAGCATGACGGCCACGCTTGATGAAACCCTTCGTTCAATAGCGAATGCTTCATCAGATTCCAATATCCCTTTTGCAGTTTTCAAGCCCACAGCCTTCGCATCCTCCGATTTGCTTGACAATTCATCACCTGCCAAACCGCTGACTGATCAGCAAAAAAAAGAATTTGAAGATTTCAGAATCAGGGTTGAAAAGCTCTGCAGCGAAGCTTTCAGCAGGAATGTACCATTGATGATTGATGCCGAAGACAGTTGGTATCAGCACCTGGTGGACGAAACCGTGGAAAATATGATGCACAAATACAATGGGGAGAAAGCAATTATTTTCAATACTTTACAGATGTATCGCCACGACAGACTCCAATATTTAAAAGACATCATTGGAAAAGCCAGAAAAGGAAACTTCCGGATAGGTATTAAATTCGTCAGGGGCGCCTATATGGAAAAAGAAAGGGAACGTGCCACTGCCCTGGGCTACCCGTCGCCCATACAGCCCGATAAAAAATCAACCGATGATGCCTTCGATCAGGCTTTACTGGTTTCGCTGGACAATCTCGATATCATGGATATTTTCTGCGGATCGCACAATGAGGAGAGCAACCTGCTGCTTGCACACGAAATTGACAAACGGGGACTTTCCCGGAATGACCCCCGCATCTGGTTTGCCCAACTCTATGGAATGAGCGACCATATCAGCTTTAACCTGGCCAATGCAGGGTACAATGTGGCAAAATATGTTCCGTATGGTCCCATTAAATCTGTGATGCCCTACCTTTTCAGGCGGGCTGAAGAAAACACCAGTATTGCCGGTCAAACCAGCCGTGAGTTGCACCTGATTCAAACCGAACTCGACCGCAGGCACAAAGCCTGAACTGAATAACCAACTTTTCTAATTTCCGGTTCATCCCTGCTTTCAAGCGGTTCACCCGCTTATTAGCCTGTTACACCGATTTTTCTTTTATGGTGTATTCCAACCTATCTATTTTCGCATTGTTTATTAGAAGAGCCCAAAATCACTTTTACATGAAGAAACTCAATAACTGGACCGTCCTTGTAATTATACTCTCTGTAATGCTGTATGCTACAATGGCATTTGGGCAAAAAGATTCTGAGACCCGGTACCTGCTTTCAGGCAATGAAATCAGCATCAGCGGGTTTGGAGGGCCAATCATCGCCTTTTCGCAGATTGAAAATGATTTTGCTTTGCTTACCGGTGGCGGAGGTGCAGTGTTGTTTAATCAGTCGTTCTTTATCGGTGGGTTTGGGGAAGGAGTCTCCACCAAACATCGTTTGGCTGAGATCACCATACTTACTAAGAGCGGGATCCCAACAACCTATTACGACCTGATAACCAATTTCGGGTATGGCGGCTTCTGGCTGGGAACCATATACAAACCTAAAAAAGCCGTCCACCTTGGATTAAGTACTCGCATCGGATGGGGCAACATCAGCCTTATTGAAGATGATTATCATATTGACTGGCACGACAACATTATGAACGATGCAGTGTTTGTTATTACACCGCAGGCCGAGTTAGAACTCAACCTATACCGGTGGTTCAAAATAAACGCCGGCCTGGGATACCGTTTGGTCACCGGTGTTGATAAAACTTACCTTGACCAGGACGGAACACGCAGAAACTATTTCAAAAAATCCGATTTCTCAAAACCTCATTTTACTATTGGAATGCTTTTCGGCGGTTTTGGATATTAGAGGATGATAAAAACAGAAACTGAATAACAACATACAACAATGAAACCACTCTTACTACTGATTGTACTACTTCAATGCATAACTGCCGTTTCGGCGAAAGCCAGGCCTGAACCCGATGAAACCGGTGGAAAAAGACTTACCATCAGCGGCAATATTAAAGACAAAAAAACCGGAGAAGAGCTGATTGGAGCTACCATTTATATAAAAGAAATCAAAACCGGCACCACAACCAATGTCTATGGCTTTTATTCCATCAGCCTGAACCCTGGCCGTTATAGTCTGATTTACTCTTTTGTAGGTTACACTCCGATTGAGCAAACCATAGAATTGAAAGAAAACCTGCTACTCAACATGGAACTTATTACCCGCGAGCAACAGCTTAAAGAGGTGGTAATTACCGGCGAACGGCCGGGCGAAAATATCAGGAAACCCGAAATGAGCGTAGTCAGAATGGACATTAAAACCATCAACAGAATTCCGGCGTTGATGGGCGAAGTTGACATTATCAAGGCCTTGCAGATGCTTCCGGGCGTGCAGTCAACCTCTGAGGGATCGTCAGGTTTTAGCGTAAGAGGCGGCGGGCCTGATCAGAATCTGATCCTTCTGGATGAGGCTATTGTCTATAATGCATCACACCTGCTCGGATTCTTCTCGGTTTTCAACAATGATGCGATAAAAGATGTGGTCCTCTACAAAGGCGATATTCCTGCTTCAAGTGGCGGCCGTCTTTCATCGCTTCTCGACATCAGGATGAAGGATGGCAATTCGAAAAACCTTTCTGGTGCCGGTGGCATCGGGACAATTTCAAGCAGGCTGACACTTGAAGGCCCGCTTGATAAGGACCGAACATCATTTCTCGTTGCCGGCAGACGCACGTATGTTGATCTTTTTCTGCCCTTTGCCAAAAACAAGGACATTCGCGATAACATCCTCTATTTCTATGACTTCAATGCTAAAATAAACCACCGGATCGACGACCGTAACCGGATCTTTCTTTCGGGGTATTTCGGACGCGATGTATTCAGCAACAATTTCGCACGTATGAGCTTAGGCAATCAAACCGGCACCTTCAGGTGGAACCACCTCTTTTCGCAAAGGCTTTTTTCAAACTTTACGGTCATTCAAAGCATGTACGACTACCGGCTGGGAACCCCGGAAGGAAATGTCAATTCGTTTATCTGGAAATCAAAGTTGCAGAACCAGAGCGTGAAGGGCGATTTCACCTGGTATGTAAACCCAAACAACACCATCCGTTTCGGAACCGCCGCAACCATGCATACATTCGATCCCGGAAATGCAAAAGGAACCGGCAGTGAAAGCCTTTTTACAGAATTTAAACTACCGCGGAATTATGCACTCGAGTATGGTATTTACATCAGCAATGAACAGAAGGTTAACGAAAAACTCCAGATTAAATACGGCGTAAGGTTCTCGGCATTTCAGAACATCGGCCCGGCAACACTTTACAACTTCGATCAGGATTACAATGTTACGGATTCGGTTGTTTTCAGCAGGAGTAAAATAATCAATACCTACCATGCATTTGAGCCTAGGCTGGGCGTCAATTATTTGCTTTCAAACTCTGCATCCATAAAAGCCAGTTACTCCAGGACCGTGCAGTATGTTCACCTTGCCCAAAACTCCACAGCCGGCACACCACTCGACCTGTGGTTTCCGAGCAGCCCGAATGTTAAACCACAGAAAGCCGATCAATTCGCCATTGGTTACTTTAAAAACCTGAAAGAAAATGCCATTGAAACTTCGGTTGAAGTTTACTACAAGGAAATGAGGGATGTCATTGATTTTAAAGACAATGCTGAGCTTTTGCTGAATCCTGAACTTGAAGGTGAACTTCGAACAGGCAAAGGATGGGCATACGGGCTCGAGCTGATGGCAAGGAAGAATTCCGGGAAACTGAATGGCTGGGTCAGCTATACATTATCGGCCACACGCCGTAAGATTGATGCCATTAACAATGGTAAATCTTACAGGGCACCTTACGAAAAACCTCACAACATCTCCATCGTACTGAATTATGAATTCAACGAAAGAGCTGTTTTATCCGCAAACTGGGTTTACTCAACCGGATCACCTGTAACCTTCCCCACCGGACGCGCCATTATTGGCAATGTTATAGTCCCGATCTACAGCGACCGCAATGCATACCGTTTGCCCGATTACCACCGCCTCGACCTGTCATTTTCCATAAAAGGCAAGAACAAGAAGGAACGCAAATGGCAGGGCGAATGGAACTTCTCGGTTTACAATGCGTATGGGCGTAAGAATGCCTGGGCCATTAACTTTGTGCAGGATACTGAAAATCCGGGTCAGACATACGCTGAGAAAACTTACCTGTTCAGCATCATTCCTGCAATTACCTACAATTTCAAGTTCTAAAAAGACAAAACAATGAAAACCAATTATATATTCAGAACAATCAAAGCATTTATGGTGCTCATTTCCCTCACAGCTTTTATGAGTTCGTGTACAGAGAAAATTGACATCAACCTCGACGAGAGTTATGCCCGCCTCATCGTTGAAGGAACAATAACAACTGATACCACTGCCCATACGATAAGTCTGACAAAAACCACCAGTTATTATTATTCCGAGCAGGCTCCGAAGGTGACCGGTGCCGTGGTTACCATCAATAATGGCGAATCTGAAATTGTGCTTGCAGAAACAGCAGCCGGAATTTATCAGACACCGGATAGCTATTCCGGCATTCCCGGCCGCACGTATCAATTGAATATCAGGCTGGCTTCGCCAATAGATGGGCAGGATACCTACACTGCGGCTTCTTACCTGAGCTCCGGACTGGACCTTGACTCTATAAAGGCAGTATATCAGGCCGACTGGGGCCAGGATGGATACTTCGAAGTAAAATGCTATGCGCTCGACCCTCCTTCAACCGATTTTTACATGTTTAATGTCTATAAAAATGGCGTCCTGTTGTCAGATACACTAAACAAGGTTTTTATCACCGACGACCGGTTCTACAATGGGAATTACACCAATGGGATCGGGGTCGGATATCTTAATCAGTCAAAATCAAATGAAAAGGTAATTCCGGGTGACCGGCTTACGATTCAGAGTTCAAGAATCACTGAAGAATATTACAAATTTGTTAGTCAGCTTCAGATTCAGTCGGGATATCAAAACCCATTGTTCAGCGGCCCACCTTCAAATGTTAAAGGCAATATCAGCGGCGGGGCCATCGGGTTCTTCACTGCTTATCCTGTTAGTTATAGTCATACCAATGTAGCTGCATTTTGATTTGAAAACACAGCTCATAAAAATGGCTTTCCGGAGATTAAAAAAATGTTAAATTTCGAATTATAAATACGAATCCCGGCAAAAATTTCGTTATCATTGCAAACGATTGCATTAAGCTCATGTTTAACTAAAATCACTGAAATATGCTGGAATATTCGAAAACAATTCTCCAAAAAGTCAGTTTCAATGGTGATCTCTTCCGGAAAGAACTCATGAAAGCAATCCGGTTCCTTAAGCGCGAAGAAATCATTATGCTCCAGGTTTGGTGTCTTGTAAGTTACAATGATAAATTCGGCGATATCATCCGCGAAGTTTTCAAAAATGTCACCAGATCATAAAACCAAAAGAAAGCCTGCACGAAATTGCAGGCTTTCTTTTTTTTATCCCATTTGCCTATCTATCTTTGTGCTTAAAAACAACCCATCATCATGAATGATTACCAGTCATGGTTCAGCAGAACGACCGGCCAGAAAGTAGTCGGGCGCTTAAACCGCAACTTTTTTAATGCAATTTATTTCGATACGGCTGAGGAGGCAGCAGATACTATATGCCGGCAGATTTCAGCCGGAATGAAGGTTGCTTTTGGAGGTTCGGTGACGATAAGACAAATGAAAATCAGGGAAAGAGCTGCTGCCTTAGGGGCAATCATGATCGACCATGGTGCACCGGGCCTGAGCGAAGAAGAGCGGCTGGATGTTATGCGGCATGAACTCACCAGCGATCTGTTCATCAGCAGTACCAACGCTGTTACTACCGAAGGAACGCTTGTAAATGTTGACGGATATGGTAACAGGGTGGCAGCCATGATATTCGGACCGAAAAAAGTGATCGTCGTCGCTGGCATCAATAAAGTTGTAAACGACGAAGAGGCTGCGTTCGCGAGGCTTGAACAGCTTGCCGGACCCATGAACATGAAACGGCTCGACCGGGAAACCCCCTGCACGCACGACGCGATCTGCCATGACTGCAACTCGGTTGCCAGGGGCTGCAGAGCTTACACCATTCTGCGTAAAAGGCCGGCTTATACACCCATGGATGTGCTGATTGTGGGAGAGGTTATGGGAATGTAGCGGGGATGAAGGAGAAATTTCTAATTTCTAATTTCTAATGTTTAATGTCTAATGCCTGATTTCTCTTATGTAACTCAGGGTTAGATTTAGGTTGAGGCGATGAGCTGAGCCTTAACCTTTTCGTGGCTTCGCAAAGAAAGTTATTCTCATTCGGGCTATAAGAACCTATATTGAGGGACTAATGTCTGATTTTTAATGTCTGATTTCCGGAAACCTATTGCTAAGCATAATTAAAAAGGCATGATATCATTTTTATAAAAACTTAAAAAATGGAAACAAGACAAACCGGCTGGTTAATTATTATTGCTATGGCCGCCGCCATGCTGCTGATTTTTGGGTTGAGTATCTGGGGTACGATGACTGAAAACGGAGGAATTTTCCTTTTTCTTTTTGCTCCCGTAATGATCATTCCTGCTTTACTGTTTTATCAATTGACCGTTATTGTTGATTATAATGAAGTGAAGATCAGGTTTGGGATAGGAATTATCCACAAAACATGGCAATTAAGTAAAATAGAAAGTGCTGCACCGGTCAAAAATAATATTCTACATGGCTGGGGCATACATTACGCCACCAACACCACTATTTACAATGTAAGCGGATTTATGGCTGTTGAACTCAAATTCCGCAACAGCAGGCGTAAGGTACGCATTGGCACCATCGAGCCGGAGAAACTGGCTGAATACATCAACAAGATGATTGAAAAGAGTGTAAAAAAAGTTGATTCTGAACAGCAATTCTGAATGTCAAATTGTTCAGCTAATCCATGAAACGAAAAAAAATCAGGTAAAAGCAAAAAAATAAAAAAAAATTGCCATCATTTCAATTGCTTGCTTACATTTGAACCTTGATAAAAAGGTTTTGCTATGGAAATTACAGTGTTGAATGCCATATCACCCATAGATGGGCGCTATAGAAAACAGGTTGAAGGTCTTTCCTATTTCTTTTCGGAAGCGGCTCTGATCAATTACAGGGTATTCGTTGAGGTTGAGTATTTTATTGCCCTCTGTGAACTACCGCTGCCGCAGTTAAAAGGCTTAACCAAGGCTGATTTCGATAACCTTCGTGATTTATGCCGTGATTTCACTTTCACCGATGCCGCCGAAGTAAAAGAAATTGAAGTTACCACCAACCACGATGTGAAAGCTGTTGAATATTATCTGAAGAAGAAATTCGACAAGATAGGATTGGGCAAATACAAAGAGTTTCTGCACTTTGGCCTTACATCGCAGGATATAAACAATACGGCCGGACCTTATGCGCTCAGGCTCGCTATCGACGATGTTATATTGCCTATTCTTGATGATCTGGTTAAAAAACTAACCGAGAAAGCAAAAGCCTGGAAAAGCATACCCATGCTGGCTCACACCCATGGTCAGCCGGCTACGCCTACAACCGTAGGCAAAGAACTCTATGTTTTTGTCGAAAGGCTCAGGCAGCAGATCAAGCAGATGAAAGCCGTGCCTTTTACTGCTAAATTTGGCGGTGCCACCGGTAACCTGAATGCACATTATGCAGCTTACCCAGAAATTGACTGGATCAGTTTTGCTGAAAATTTTACCAGGGAACATCTGAAACTCGAGCGACAGAAAGTAACGACCCAGATTGAACATTATGATAACCTGGCTGCCCTTTTCGATGCTTTCAAACGCATCAACAACATCCTGATTGACCTGAGCCGCGATATATGGGCCTATATTTCAATGGAATACTTCAAGCAAAAGATTAAAGCCGGCGAAATCGGTTCATCGGCCATGCCGCATAAGGTAAATCCCATTGATTTTGAGAACGCTGAAGGTAATTTTGGGATTGCCAATGCGCTATTTGAACATCTGTCGGCCAAACTTCCTATTTCACGCTTACAGCGCGACCTTACCGATTCAACCGTAACAAGGAATATCGGGGTTCCGGCCGCACATACTGTTATTGCTGTAAAATCATTGCTCAGGGGCTTCAGCAAATTAGTCCTGAACGAAGAGAAAATTTCGGCCGATCTCGACAATAACTGGGCGGTAGTTTCCGAAGCCATTCAAACCATTCTGCGTCGCGAAGGCTATCCAAAACCTTACGAAGCGCTCAAAGACCTGACCCGCACCAATACAAAAATTACCAAAGAGATCATTGGTAATTTTATTGAGAAACTTAATGTGAGCGAGATTGTTAAGAAAGAACTGAGGGCCCTGAGCCCGCATAATTATGTGGGGCACTTTGTAATCTGACACGGAACAATCTTTCTGGAAAAAGCACCGGTTTAAGAACCGGTGCTTTTTTTTTGCCACTCAGTTCCTGAATGAACAAATTATTCTGGCACGAATATCCTGCCCGGTATAGCATTGTTGATTGGTGCCATGCTGTGACAATGCTCAATGAAACGCAGCTATCAGCAGCTCAATATCTTTGTGTGGCAAATGGAAATATTCGCTGATGTAACGATTTGTAGAAACACCATTGTAGAGGTAAACACCATTTCTTACCCCACTATCGGTGCGAAGAATGTTGTTGATGCCACCTTCCTCTCCTATTTTCAGGATAATAGGAGCCAGGAGATTGCTTAAAGCCCTGGATGCAGTGCGTGGCACCTTCGATGCAATATTCGGAACACAATAATGGGTTACACCGTATTTTTCGAAAACAGGATTTTTATGATCGGTAATGACTGAGGTTTCGAAACAGCCGCCCTGATCGATGCTGACATCGATGATGATGGCGCCGGCCCTCATTTGCTGAACCATGCCCTCGGTAACACAAACCGGTGAAAGACCGGCCTGTGAACGGATTGCACCAATGGCAACATCGGCCGTACGCAATGCTTCCGTGAGTGGTTTGGGTTGAATTACGCTTGTAAATACCCTGGTTCCCAAATTATTCTGTAAACGGCGCAAGCGATAAACGGAGTTATCAAATACTTTAACCAGGGCACCCATGCCCATGGCAGCCCGGGTTGCAAACTCACCAACGGTTCCTGCTCCGAGGATCACCACTTCGGTCGGTGAAATTCCGCTGAGCCCGCCAAACATAAGCCCCCTGCCATAATCGGGATGACTCAGGTAATCGGCAGCTATCAGAATGGATGTATTTCCGGCTATTTCACTCATTGCCCTGATGACAGGATAGTTGCCATCCCGGTCTTTCATATATTCAAAAGCAAAGGCGGTGATGCGCTTTGCCGATAGCTGCCTGAAATAATTATCGGAAAGCCCGGCAAGATTGAGGGAGGAAAACAGCACTTGTTTCCCTTTCATCATTTCAACCTCGGGTACTGTAGCCGGCGCTACTTTAATAACCACATCCGATTGAAATACAACCGGAGATTCATAAGCGATTTCAGCCCCGGCATCGCTGTATTGATTATTCGAAAAATGAGCGGCTGCCCCTGCATTGTTCTCAACAATAACCCTGTGACCTGCATCAATTAGCAGGCTAACAGCCTCAGGCACAAGCGAAATCCGGTTCTCCAGAAAGGCTGTTTCTTTGGGTATTCCAATGCTTAGTTTGCAAGCCTTGTTAGGCAACTCCAGTCTCTCTTCCTGGGGCATCAGCCCCACAGAATGTGAAGGAAACATGATAAAGTCCCTCTGTTGTTCTTCCATATCCCCCATTTGATTTCGCAGAATTGTTTTGCTAATTTACAAAAAAAACAATTCAAACAAGGGCTTACTCTCTTAAACTTCCGACAGTGATCAACCTCTCCAGGAAAGTCTCTTCTACTTTGATTTCAAGATGAACATTTTCGTCAGGAATCAGATCTGCAGCCAGTTCCGGCCATTCAATAAAGCAATAATCACCGCTGTAGAAATAATCTTCATAGCCGATATCCATGAGCTCTTCTGCTTTGCGAAGACGGTATAGGTCGAAATGGTAAACACTTTTTCCGCTGTTTGTGAGATATTCATTCACAATTGAAAACGTCGGGCTGTTAACAATATCCATAACATTAAGCTGTCGGCACAACGCCTGGATCAGAGTCGTTTTGCCCGACCCCATCGGCCCGGAAAGTGTAAAAATCCGGTAAGCAGGAAAAGAGTTGATCAATTCTTCAGCAACCCGGTCAAGTTCTTCGATGCTTTTTACCCGAAATTCAACAGTCGCCATATTTAATTATCTCGGTTTTAAGGTTATAAACGGAACCATCACCTCTTCCATCGAAATGCCACCATGCTGAAAGGTATTGCGGTAATAATTCACATAATAATTAAAGTTGTTGGGATAGGCAAAGAAGTCAGTATTCCGGCAGAAAACGTAGCTTGAACTAACATTTCCCCTGGGCAGGAATGCGTCAGACGGGTTTTTAACTTCAAATATGTCCTTTCGGTTGTAACTCAGGCTGCGACCGGTTTTATATCGCAGATTGGTGTTGGTGGCTTTATCGCCTACCACTTTTACCGGTGAATCAACTTTTACCGAACCATGGTCGGTGGTTATTACAATGGTTATTTTTTTCTCCGCCAGAAATCTGATAATTTCAATTAAAGGGGAATGCTCGAACCATGAGACTGTGATGGAGCGGTAGGCGGCTTCATCATCGGCCAGTTCCCTGATTACCTCCATTTCAGTGCGGGCATGTGAGAGCATATCAACAAAGTTATAAACAACAACATTCAACCTGTTTCCCAGAAGATTGGGCAATGTTTCGACCAGTTTCTTTCCGGCGGTCAGGTTCAGGATTTTATGATACGAATATTTAATGTCGCGGCTGTAGCGCTTTAGTTGTTCTCCAAGCAATTCTGACTCAAACTGGTTTTTCGTTCCTTCTTCGTCTTCATTAATCCAGTATTTGGGGTATTTCTTTTCGATTTCGGTAGGTAAAAGGCCCGAAAACAACGAATTCCTCGCATATTGGGTGGTTGTGGGCAAAATGCTGTAATAAATCTCATCGTTCTCCACCCTGAAGTACTGCTCAATAATTGGTTGCAGCATTTTCCACTGATCATAACGAAGGTTATCGATCAGGATAAAAAAGAGGCTCTGGGTTTCGTCAATAATGGGCAACAGCTTATCTTTAACCAAAGTGTGCGACATAACCGGCTTTTCGGCAATCTTTCCCTGTACCCAGTCGAGATAATTGCTTTCAACATACCTGCTGAAAACCTTCCCGGCTTCTTCTTTTTGTAACTTCAACACATCGGCAATTCCGCTGCTGGTCGATTTCTCAAGTTCAAGCTCCCAGTAGATCAGCTTCCGGTAGATTTCCTTCCATTCGTTGAAATTAAGCCGGTTGCCTATTTCCATGCCGATGTTACGAAACTGTTGCTGGTAATTAAAGGTAGTTTTTTCGCTGATCAGTTTTTTGTTCTCCAGGTTCTTTTTCAGGCTCAGGAGAATCTGGTTTGGATTCACCGGCTTTATCAGGTAATCGGAAATATTTGAGCCGATGGCATCTTCCATGATGGTTTCCTCTTCGCTCTTGGTAATCATTACCACCGGAAGGCCGGGAAAGGCATTTTTTATCTGCATCAATGTTTCGATGCCCGAAATACCTGGCATCTGTTCATCGAGAAAAACAATATCGAAAGGCCTTGATTTTATAATTTCAAGGGCTTCTCCCCCGTTATTACTGGTAAAAACATTGTAGCCCTTATCCTTCAGAAACATGATATGTGGCTTTAAAAGGTCAATTTCATCATCGACCCACAATATGGTTGCATTTTCCATAATAAGATTTGTGAATATGTATAGTATGATTTTCGGGGTTCCAAAATCCTTAACTTTGTCCCGTCATGATCCGGCCCGGATACTATAATGCTGATAATCTTTATTTAGTATCTGACCACTGCTGATTTTAACAAATTTTCGCAAATACAAAGATAAGCTATATCGTGGGCCGCCCATTACGAAACAAGAGAAAAATAATCAACGACCCGGTTTATGGTTTCGTTACCATCCCAACTGAGCTTATCTTCGACCTCATCGAACATCCCTGGTTTCAGCGGCTCAGAAGGATAAGGCAGCTCGGAATGACCGGTTTTGTTTATCCCGGGGCTTTGCATACCCGCTTTCACCATGCCCTTGGAGCCATGCACCTGATGCAGGATGCCATTGAAACGCTGAAAATGAAGGGGATAGCCATCAGCGAAAATGAAGCGGAAGCCACACTTATTGCCATTTTACTGCACGACATAGGCCACGGACCTTATTCACATGCGCTTGAACACAGCATTGTAGGTGGCATGAGTCACGAAGATCTTTCGGCGCTGATGATGCAACGTTTGAATGAGCAGTTTGACGGAAAGCTTAGCCTGGCTATCAGGATTTTTGATGATAAATATCACAAGCACTTTCTTCACCAATTGGTATCGAGCCAGCTTGATATGGACAGATTGGATTATCTGAAGCGCGACAGTTTTTACACCGGCGTTTCAGAAGGAGTCATCAATACCGACCGCATCATAAAGATGCTCACTGTGCAGGATGATGAACTGATGGTAGAGGAAAAAGGTATTTATTCTATCGAAAAATTCATCGTAGCCCGACGGCTGATGTATTGGCAGGTTTATTACCACAAAACGGTGGTTGCCGCGGAAAATATGCTGATCAATCTGCTCGCAAGGGCTAAAAAGCTGGCCGAATCAGGAGAAGATGTTTTTGCCACCCCTGCATTTTCATATTTCCTCAAGCATAAAGTCGGCCATGAAGATTTTTTCAGCGATCATTCGTTGATTGACAAATTTGCCCTGCTCGACGATTACGATGTGTTTGCCAGTATCAAATTCTGGGTAAACCACCACGACAATGCCCTTGCAATACTTAGCAATGCTTTGGTTAACCGTCACCTCTTTAAAATTGAACTGCGCGACAAGCCTTTCAGCGATGCAGAAATTGAGTCGGTTACTTCTGCCATTCTCGTATCCTGGCCCCAACTTAATCAACAGAGTGCCGGTTATTTGTTCGGTAAAGGATCTATTACCAACAATGCCTATATTCCTGAACATGATAAAATCAATATTCTCATGCGCGATGGAACTGTCTGCGATATTGCACGTTCATCAGATCAACTGAATATCTCTTTGCTTACCAACTCAGTTACCAAATATTTTATGTGCTATCCTAAAAACTTATTGACTGTCTGAATGTTGAACCGTACATAATTCCCTCAGATACAGTGTAAGTTCAGGATATCTATAAACCCAACTTTATTGAAACAATCCAATACCAAATAATTCGAGCAAAATGAAATTTACTGCCGCTGAGATCGCATCTATGATAAACGGGAGGGTTGAAGGCGACCCGGGTACAACCGTCAATAAACTGTCGAAAATAGAGCAGGGGGAACCCGGGTCCATCACTTTTCTGGGCAATCCGAAATACACACAATACATATACAACACGCTGGCCTCAATTGTGATTGTAAATGAGGATTTTGTACCTGAACAGGAAATCAAAGCCACCCTCATAAAGGTAGAGAATGCCTACAATGCCTTCGCTATGATGCTGGAAGCGTACAACCAGATCAGGCAGAATAAAACAGGTATCTCAAAACTCGCTTTTATACCGGAATCTGCAACTCTTGGCGAAAAATGCTATATAGCTGAATTTGTGAGTATCGGGGAAAACGTTGTAATCGGTAATCATTCTAAAATTTATCCCGGTTCTGTTATTGGCGACAATGTTACGATTGGGGACGGGTCGATCCTGTACGCTGGTGTTAAAATATACAGCGATTGCAGTATTGGCTCGGGTTGCACACTTCATGCCGGTGTGGTGATCGGAGCCGATGGGTTTGGATTTGCCCCACAAAGTGACAACCAGTACCAGAAGGTAGCCCAGATTGGAAATGTTATCCTGGAGGACAATGTTGAAGTTGGCGCAAATACCACCATAGACCGGGCTACCCTTGGCTCAACGATTATAAGGAAAGGTGCTAAAATTGATAACCTTATCCAGATTGCCCACAATGTTGAAATCGGGGAAAACACTGTTATTGCTGCTCAAACAGGGATTGCCGGTTCAGCTAAGATTGGCAGTAATTGCATGATAGCCGGGCAGGTAGGTATTATCGGGCACCTGGAAATTGGCGATAACGTCAAAATTGCAGCTCAGTCAGGTATTTCGACTTCAGTTCCGGCAAATTCGATTTTGATGGGAAGCCCCGCTTTTGGCATCTCGGCATACCGGAAGTCCTACGTTCATTTCCGAAACCTTCAGAAACTGAACGAACGGGTAACGCAACTTGAAAAAAAGACTGGAAATTAGCCTTTAAATAGCTTTTCACACACTACACAACCCTGATTAACAAGTTATTGAGCGATAGTCAGCGGATTAAAAAAAACACTAAATTTGCCATCCGTATGACAGAAAAACAAAAAACCTTAAAAGAAGCCGTATCGGTTTCAGGAGCAGGCCTTCACACAGGCCAGGAAGTTACTTTAACTTTCAGGCCGGCGCCCGAAAACCACGGATTCAAGTTTCGTCGTGTTGATTTACCCGGGCAGCCCGTTATTGATGCTGATGCAGATTTCGTTACAGATACTTCGCGTGGAACCAGCCTTGAACACAATGGCATAAAAGTCAGCACCGTTGAGCATGCACTGGCTGCGCTCACAGGCATGGATCTCGACAACGTGATGATTGACCTTGATTGCGTTGAAACACCTATACTTGACGGAAGTTCAAGATTTTATGTTGAAGCCATTCAGAAAGCAGGAATAGTTGAGCAAAACGCAGAAAGAAAATACTTTAACATAACCGAAGTATTGCGCTTCTCGGATCCTGAAAAAAAAGCTGAGCTTCTTATTCTCCCTGACGATACTTACAGGGTTTCGGTTATGATTGATTACGACACCAAAGTACTTGGAACGCAAAATGCTTATCTCAGTCATATCAATGAATTTGCCGGCGAAATCGGCTCCTGCCGGACCTTCGTGTTTCTTCACGAACTTGAATATCTTATTCAGAATAACCTCATTAAAGGAGGAGACCTCAGCAATGCCATTGTGTTTGTTAACAGACTCATCGATCAGGATGAACTTGACCGCCTGGCAAAGTTTTTCAACAAGCCTAAAGTTGAAGTGTTAAAAGAGGGAATTCTCAACAACCTGGAACTTCACTTTGCCAACGAGCCTGCGCGGCATAAACTGCTGGATGTAGTTGGCGATCTGACACTTGTGGGGACAAGGATTAAAGGGCATGTAATTGCCAGCAGGCCCGGACATCACGCAAATACAAGTTTTGCCAGGTTAATCAAGCATCACATTAAAGCCGAACTCGCTCAGCCTGATATTCCCCATTATGATCCAACCTTAGCACCGCTATATGATGTTAACCAGATCAGGCGGATTCTGCCGCACCGTCCACCATTTCTTTTGGTTGACAAGATATTGCGCATGAGTGATCACGACGTGGTGGGCCTGAAGAATGTTACCATGAATGAAGGCTTTTTCGTCGGCCACTTCCCTGAAGAGCCCATAATGCCTGGCGTACTTATTGTTGAAGCTATGGCGCAAACCGGTGGTATCTTTGTTTTAAGCTCAGTACCCGATCCTGAAAACTACATTACTTACTTTATGAAGATTGAAAATGTACGTTTCAGGCAGAAAGTTGTTCCTGGCGACACGATGATTTTTCATCTCGAACTCATATCCCCTTTCCGCCGCGGGATCAGTCATATGCGGGGAATAGCTTATGTAGGCAATAAAATTGTGACTGAAGCCGAACTGATGGCTCAAATTACCAAAAAACCAACCTGCTGAAATGAACCAACCCTTAGCATACGTGCACCCACAGGCGAAAGTGGCAAAAAACACCGTTATTGAACCTTTCGTTAACATTGAAAGAAATGTGGAAATCGGCGAAGGAACCTGGATAGGCTCAAATGTCACTATAATGGAAGGTGCCCGTATCGGCAAAAACTGCAAGATATTCCCGGGTGCAGTGATTGCTGCTATTCCTCAGGACCTTAAGTTCAACAATGAAGACAGTATTGTCAGAATCGGTGACAACACGGTAATCAGGGAGTTTGTGACCATCAACAGGGGCACAAAGGCGAGTTATGAAACCGTGGTCGGAAACAATTGCCTGCTGATGGCTTATGTGCATGTTGCCCACGATTGTGTGGTAGGGAATAATGTTATCCTGGCCAACGCTGCTACCCTTGCCGGCCACATAACAGTGGACGATTGGGCGATTATCGGCGGATTATCGGCTGTACATCAATTTGTTAACATTGGAGCGCATGTTATGATTTCCGGCGGTTCACTCGTACGTAAAGACGTACCGCCTTTTACCAAAGCTGCCAGAGAGCCGCTCTCTTATGTTGGCATCAACTCAATTGGCCTTCGCCGGAGGGGTTATTCAGCAGAGAAAATCAGTGAAATACAGGATATTTACCGGTATATCTACCTGAAAGGGAACAACGTAAGCCAGGCTTTGGAGTATATAGAAGCTAATCTCCCTGCGACCTCCGAACGCGATGAAATCATCTCGTTTATAGCCAAATCAAGCCGTGGAATTATGAAGGGCTATTCCAAACAAATCTGACCTGTTTATAGCCATGCAGTCATACCCAAACTAAATCTCTTTTTACACCTTCTACCCGAACTACTTTCCAATATGATCGATATTATCCTTGAAAAAGCAGGTAAACAATATAATGAAGACTGGATTTTCAGCAATCTTGACCTCACGCTGTCATCAGACAATGCTACAGTTATTCTTGGTTCAAACGGATCAGGCAAATCCACCCTGTTGCAGGTAATTTCATCTGCCATTATGCCTACTGTTGGTAAAATTGAATATAGAATGAAAGGGTCCATCATCAGGCCCGAACATGCATACAGACTGATGTCAATTGCCGCCCCTTATATTGAACTGATTGAAGAATTTACCCTTACCGAAATGATCTGTTTTCACCGCAGGTTGAAACCATTGGTCAGAAATATGCCCACATCTGAACTTATAAGAATTTGTCAGTTGGAGAGCAATGCCGATAAACCTCTGAAGTATTTCTCATCGGGCATGAAACAAAGACTCAAACTTGCCCTTGCTATTATGAGTGATACCCCTGTCCTTTTGCTTGATGAGCCGGTTTCTAACCTCGATAAAGCCGCAATAGAATGGTACAAGGATCTGATTATGAGAAACACCCACGGCAGGTTAGTGATTGTCAGTTCAAACTCGATTGAAGAAGAATTCGGCTTTTGTACTCAGCAGCTAAAGTTGGAGGATTATAAGAAAACCCCAATGGCACAACCTTTGGTTACGTTCTAATACAGAAAGTCATTTATACCCAAATTGAGCGATTTAAAAAGGAAATAGCTCATTCGATCAGGTAATTGTAAGCAATTCGCAGTAAAACAGTTTCATGGCTGTGGTGAATTGCAACAATTTTCAAATCAGGGTTTACCTAAGTAAAGCGCTTTTTCGCTTTGCTCAAATCGCTCAACTTAGGTTATATTGGGTGGGTTTGATCAGCTAAGAACAGGCAAATTAGTTCTTGCCTGTTACCCGGAAATATTTACCTTTGCACCCTCAAAAGTAAAATACCAGCTTCTATGGCAACAACCGCGGATTTTAAGAATGGCATTTGTATTGAATTCAATGGTGAATTATTCTCTCTTGTAGAATTTCAGCATGTAAAACCCGGAAAAGGCGGAGCTTTTGTAAGAACAAAACTCAGGAACCTGAAGACCGGAAAAATAATTCCAAATACATTTAATGCAGGCGTAAAGATTGATATTGCGCGCGTTGAACGCAGGCCGTATCAATTCCTTTATAAAGACGACAATGGTTATAATTTCATGCACAACGAAACCTATGATCAGGTAAGTATTGATGAAGCAATCATCAGTGCCCCTCAGTTTCTGAAGGAAGGACAATCGGTTGAAATTATGTTCCATGCCGAAACAGAAACTCCCTTAAGCTGTGATCTTCCGCCCTTTGTTGAACTTACCATTACCTATACTGAACCAGGGCTCAAAGGCGATACCGCAACCAACACCCTGAAACAAGCTACCGTTGACACAGGTGCAACTGTTTTTGTCCCTTTGTTTATCACCGATGGTGAGCGCATCAAGGTCGATACGCGTACCGGGGATTATTCTGAAAGAGTAAAATCCTGATTTATAGATACACTCAGAAACCGGGCCTGCTTAGCAAAAGCCCGGCTTTTTTTTACCTGTAAAATGTAATTATGAAATTAACAACCTCCCTTCGGCTTGAAGACATTGCCAACATAATTGGTGCCGGGTTTTCCGGTGCTCCTGATTTTCTAATCAGCGGACTGAATGAGATTCACATGGTTGAGCCAGGTGACCTTACCTTTGTTGACCATCCGAAGTATTATGCCAAGGCACTCAATTCAAAGGCTTCAGCCATTATTATCAATAAAGAGGTTGAATGCCCCGAAGGCAAGGCATTGTTATTTCACGACGACCCGTTTGCCGCTTTTGTATCGCTTGTAAAAAAATTCAGGCCATTTGAACCTGCTACCGCATCAGTATCTCCTTCCGCGACTATTGGTGAAGGAACAGTTATACAACCAAATGCTTTCGTCGGAAACCACGTTACAATCGGTAAGAATTGCATTATTCATGCAAATGTCAGCATATATGATCATACGGTGATTGGTGACAACGTAATTATTCATTCCAATTCAGTTATCGGGGCCGATGCTTATTATTTCCAGCGGAAACCCGACGGCTACCGCAAATTTGAGTCATGCGGACGGGTTGTGCTCAGCGATAATGTTGAAATCGGAGCACTCTGCTCTATCGATATAGGTGTTTCGGGTGATACGTTTATAGGCAAAGGCACCAAATTTGACAATCATGTGCAAGTAGGTCATGATACATATATTGGCAATAACTGCCTGATTGGTTCACATTGTGCCATTGCCGGCGTTACCCGTATTGAAGATGATGTAATATTGTGGGGGAGGGTTGTTATCAACAAAGATCTTGTAATTGGCAAGGGGGCAATTGTTCTGGCAACATCAGGCGTAGGCAAAAATCTTGAGGGTGGGAAAACATATTTTGGAATCCCGGCCGAGGAAGCCCGCAAAAAATGGAAGGAACTGGCTGCTCTTCGTCAGTTGCCTGGAATTATAGCATCAATGGGCCACGAGGTATCCAAGAACATCAACGATCCGGACTAACACATCTGTGCGATCTGCCGGCACCATTCGTTCCTGTTCTTCATTAAAAATCTGAGTTTCTTCCCGTCGGAGGTAATCAGATCAAGACCTCTCGGGAAAATGCTCATCACATTATAGAACAAAATATCCCTGATCTCCCCGGGACTGATTTCTAAACTCCTGTGTTTGTCTGAATTTTGCAATGGCTTGAAATAGAGCCTTTGATTAGTCATAATCAGTTTGCCCCTGGTTTCATCAGATCCGGAAGTATGCAACGTGTCAGTTGCCTTTATCACTACTTCGTTGGCTTTTAGATCTATTTTCATCTCTGTAAATTTTGCTTTAAGCTCAGGATATTTATCCAAACACTATGCCATTGATTTAATGAACTGATTATGTGTATCTTATTCACCTAACAAAAAATACACGACCACATAATGTCGGGTAATGTACGCATGGCTGTCCGATAAGTACAATTTAATAGCAGTGTCTGTATTAAACAGACGGATATAATAACAGGAAGTTACACTTTAACAAAAAGAAAAAGGGAATGAGGCATCAGAGTTCTTCTTCGCCTTTGCCCGCCGACTGCCCTGGTTCCGGGAGAGGTTCATAAATTTCCTCTTTATCCTTGTGGTAAAGATCCATTGCGACAATCATTGCAAAGAATCCCCAGAATGGGACTGATGCTTTGTCGGTATCAAGGAAATTATTGAGTAGCCCATGGACAAAATAGGTTACGAGAGCAAGGACTGAAATCAGGCTGAACAGTTTTATCTCGTTGTTTTTTGCTTTCCGGTAAACCCTGATACCAGTGATCAGAATCAGAACGAACAGCGATAAAACGCTCAGAAGCCCCGGGACCCCCTGCTCTGAAAGGGGGCCGATATATTCGCTGTGGGCATTCCCAAGATCACCGGCGTTGGTACTGATGATTGTTCTTTCTTTCGATCGCTGGAAAGGAGCATAGATAAATTGGTATGTACCGGGGCCCCATCCAAACACCGGCCTTTCATCAAACATTCTGAATGCTGATTGCCAGCGGTTGATGCGCTCAAGGTTTGAGGCATCGGACGAAATATTGTAAATGGATTGAACGTGCTCAATAAAATTGGCCGAAGAGTCCTGTTTATTTTTCTCAAGAGCATAAAGAATCTGATTCTCAAACATGTAAAAAGCGATAACAAGAACCAAAAGTCCTGAAAATATCCACCTGAACCTGATTTTATAAACGATCAGTACAATTACAAGAATAGCAACTGCCAGACTAACCCAGGCGGCCCTGCTGAAAGAAAGATAAAGGCCCCCCAATAAAATAACCGATACAAGAACTGCATATAGCCTGTAGGTTCTTGATCTGGCTTTATTAATAACATAACCCGCCATAACAGGAAGAAAGAAGGCAAGAATTCCTCCGTAAGCGGTATGGTCATTGTAAAATGGTTTCATTACCCAATGGCCCTGTTTTTCAGCGAAGCCATATTCAGCATGATGGACCGTAGTGTATATCACAACCACTACAAGTGCTGCAACATATAGCCAGTTAAAACGGGAAATGTTGCGGGCATCTTTGAATAAGGCAATTCCCAGGAAGTAGAACGGAATAATAAACCACAACCGGGCTGCCAGAAATTTAAAAGAGACCAACGGTATTTCACTGGTTATACTGGTGATCAGAAGCCAGGCCAGGTTAATCAAAATAACTATGGTAACCGGATGTTTTAATACCCGTTTATCATAATGTCCATCGAAAAGGGTTTTCAGCACAAACAGCAACATTACCCCAACCATTAATGGTTCAGATGGTAATGAGATGCCTATTCCCAATTCCGAATCGGCAATATTAACCGAGAGTGGCGTTGCAAAAACAATCAGGAGCATGAGTTTATCGAGCCAGAAGATATACATCAGCGCGACAACTATGGCAAGCGGAATCAAAAAGCCGAGATACAACTCTTTAACAAGCAGCATTGAATTAAGCAGGATGAAAAGTCCGCTTAACAGGTAAAACCATTTGATTTTGATATTTGTCAACACCTTGAGTAGTTTTGATTATGATTGATAATCAAAATTAACCCTTTGTCAGATTCTTCAACTCATCGTTGATTTTGCGGTTTTCGATAACCGAAATCACCACAACAGAAAAGAAGAGGGATGCTACCACTGAATATAAAACGATCAGCCACCTTACAGGATAGGTTTTCTTATCGGCCACAACAGGAGGGGTAACAATATTGTTGTAGGTAAAATCCTTTTGAGCGTCATAAAATGCCTGATCGTATTTCAATTCGAACTCAGCATAGTTGCGAAGAATGTCGTTGCGCCTTTGGGTTAGAATAGCCATTTTTCCGGCATTCTGCTCAAAGTTTGTTTTCATGCGCAATACATCTTTCATATTGATGCTGGTTGAATTTGAGCCATCAACGGTACGAAGGTAACCACGGGTAATTTCGCGGGCCTGGGATTCATAATCTATCAGTTCATAATTTATACGGAGATCAGATAGCTGCATCTCAACACTGTCGAGTTGGGTCCTTTGCACCTGCAATGTCCTGCCAATGCTTAAAACGACTTCAAAATACTTATCACGGTGAATTTTCTGTATTTTCTTGTTACAAAAATCCATGATAGCCATTACCATCTCGTTGGCAATAACCGGATCGGTATCCATCACTTCAATCTCTATAGATTCCCATTGCGTTTTGTTAATCTTAACATTCTCGTTGTAAAGATTAGCCATGGCAGATTGGAAATAACGGTAATTGCTGTCAATTTTGTAATGTTTTGGCAAATCAAATTTCCTGATTACGCTGTCTCTGATGTCTCTTGACTGAAGCCACTGAAGCATTTGCTCTGATTCGCTTTCATCAGAATAAGGTGCAATATTTGAGGGATATAAAAGTGCAAAAGACTTAAATTTTGGTTTAATGAAAAATGAACCTGAGAAAATAAAGGCGAAAAAAACCGCCACAGAAGCAATGATGATCAGGTGCCATTTCCACCTGATAAAAATCCTCATCAGGTGAATATTACTGAAATAGTTTTCCATGGTTGGCTTAACGTTGTCCATTATGCTGAGATTGATTCTTCTTTTCTGTGGAACTGAACTTTTTTTTTTACTGTTCCCGGTTTTGCAAACTTTTCAATACTGATAATGGCCAGAACCAAAAGAAAGAAAACGGTAAGCGTTGAAACCAGAACAATGATCCAACGAACCGGATATGATTTCTTCTCAGCTTTATAAGCAGATTCAACGACGAATTTTTGCGGAAGGGTTTCTTCTGCATCTACTTTTGCTTCTTCGTACCTGGCTTTGAGGTAACTGAGTTGCTTTTTCTCATGCTCAAGCTGATCGCGGAGTGACACATAACCGCCGCCATATTTAGCCAGCACAGCCAGCTTATCTTCAAGAGCCTTTATCCCGCGTGCATTGCCATGAGCAATTTCGATGGCAAGTTGCTGGTTGATCATTTCGGATTGGGATTCATAATCAAAAACCCCGGCTTCCCTGATTATGGTGAGTGAGTCTTCTTTTATGGTAATTTCATTTTGCAACCTTTTGTATTCCTGTTCAACAATTTTAAAACCTTTAACGGCCCTTTCACGCTGCATTGCATTCTTTGTTGAATCAAGCAATTCGGAGATTGTATTGGCAATATCTGCTGCCATCTGAGGATCTTTATCAAGCACGGTTATTTTAACAGCCATGAACTCGGTACGACGGAAGGTAATATTGCTTTCGTATTCTTTATAAAGAGCGGTGTACTTGAAATTTGAAGACGGACTTATTCCATAATGCTCCAAAAGGTTATATTTCTCAACGATTTTGTCGCGGATGATGCTCGAACTCAGAATCTGAAGCATTTGTTCTGTTTGCTCATCTTCTCCGAATTCCAGGATATCGGATTTAGCTGCCGGTTGATCGGTTAAAAGTGCTTTTGAAACAGAGTTGCTCGATACAGGGAATAAAATGACAGATGATTTGTAAAGCGGGGTAATGAAAATTGGCGATGAAAAAACAATTGCTAAAATTGCTGTTACAATACTGGCGATTATCAGGTGTTTACGCCAGTTGTATAAAAACATTCCGAGGCTGGTCGAGTCAAAATCCCTGATTTCTGATAATTTATTCTCCGACATAATGGAATGTTGGTTCGTTTTGGAGGGTCAAAGGTATAGAAAAAATTATTTAAAAAATCCTGTTGGCATGAAATATCTATATCTGTGTTTTTCCACCGGATACTGTTTTTATAAAATTACCCAGGTCTAGCAGGCGAAGTACTGTAGCAAGTATGAGCGAAGCTGCAACCATCAGCGCAAAAGACGGTAGCCATGTCAATCCGATTGAAACGCTTAACATATTAATAATCAATACCCCGGCTACAAATAAAAAGAGGGTTACAAGGTACCGGTAATTGATGTGAAACTTGAAATAAAAGCTTGCAAGTAGTACCTGTATGATTGCCATTATCGCCTGCGTTATAAGGCTCGCCCATGCGGAACCCAATGCTCCGTAACCCGGAATTAAGGCAAAATTAAGTCCTATGTTCAATACCATTCCGAAGGCTGCCGCCAGATTCAACTGCTTCAGGTTTCCGTTTGCAGTTAACAGGGTTCCAAATACATAAGTCGTTGAAATTGAAATAAAACACCACATCAAGACAGCGAATACTGAAGCTGATTCAGGTATATATTGGTCATACATGAGTGTCATGAATTCAATTCTGTAGAAAACAGACCCTATCGCTAATATAACAGAAGTAACAAAAAGAATTGAGAATGAGAGTTTGACCAGATTTTCAACTTTCTTTCCCTGTTTTATCAGTCTGGCAAACAAAGGCAAAAGCAGAACTGAAAACAGATAAGCAATGTTGTTGGATGCATCCAATAAGCGGTAGGCATGTGCATAAATGCCCGCCTGTATATTCCCTTCTTCGCCACTCAGCATCCGTTTGATCATTACCGTATCAAAACGGTTGTAGAAGGTCATCAGCAGAACCAAAATGGCAAAAGGAAGACTTTGCCTGATGATCATCAGAAAAAAAGGGAGATTCCAGTTGAGCCGCCTGAAAGAAGCCTTTTTTATTACAATCAGCAATGCAATAACTGCTGTCACCAGATAAGAAGCTGATTGTGCATAAACAAACCATTCGATGCGGAACGCCTGATTGGTAACCCTTCCCCAAAGCAAGACACTGCAAATCCCGATCATCAGAATGCGATCGAGCACCGAAAGAATGCTGTCGGTTTTAAACAACAACAAGGCCGACACATTCGAACGCAGATAAAGAATCAGTGAAATCAGGAATTGATTAAGTCCAAGTAAGCCAAGCATCCACAGTTCGTTTCCGCGAAATCCCCACAACAGCCCGGCCGAAAAGGTGACCAAAAAATAAACGAAAGCCAGCAGGAATTTAAGGATGAGAATACTGGAAAAATGCTTGTTTAGCAGTTGGTTGTTCTGGGCAATATTGCGGTTGTTGAAATTGGTTATGCCAAAATCAAATAAAATATTAAACAGAAACGAGAAGTTGAAAACAACAAAATAAAATCCGAAATCCTCCGCACCGACCACATTCTGCACTGTCCTATCGATACCAAAAATCCAGAATGGCTTGATAAGCAGGTTTAGTAACAGAAGGAAACCAAGATTGGTCAGAAACTTACGTTGCATTGGCTCGGCATATCCGGGGTTAACCGGGAAAAGCAAATGGCCACAGGTTGTTATAATTCAGCGACCGGATTATTATTAAGTCTAAATTTGCGCAAAAATATCATTATTCCTGATCATTGCAAGCCTGTTGTCAGATATTGTGATGGAAGTAAATTAAAACTGTTTTGAGAATCGCGGTAAATACAAGATTGTTGCTTCACGGTAAGCTTGAAGGCATCGGATGGTTTACATACGAAAACCTCAGCCGGATGACTATATCGCATCCTGAGCATGAATTCTATTTTATTTTCGACCGGCCTTATCACCGGGAGTTTATATTCAGCAGCAATGTAATACCGATTGTTATCGGCCCTCAGGCCAGACATCCGGTGCTTTATTATATCTGGTTCGAGCTTTCGGTCAGGTATATCGTCCGGAAAATAAAAGCCGATGTTTTTCTTTCACCCGACGGTTATCTTTCGTTGAGTTCAAAAATACCTTCACTCACCGTTTTCCACGACCTGAATTTTGAACATTACCCGGCTGACCTTCCAATATTTGAACGGTTTTATTACAGGACATTTTTCAGAAAATATGCCCTTAAAGCCAGGCGCATAGCTACCGTTTCGGAATTTTCGAAGCAGGATATTATCAGTCAATATGGGATTGATCCTGATAAGATAGATGTGGTTTATAACGGGGCTAATGAAATGTATGCCCCGGTTGACGAAGCTACCCGGATTGCCACACTCAACAAATTCAGCGGCGGAAATCCTTTCTTCTTTTTTGTCGGGGCACTTCATCCCCGTAAGAACCTGATTAATCTTTTCAGGGCATTTGATCTTTTCAGGAAATCAGATGGCGGACAAACAAAACTACTGATAGCTGGTGCACGAAAGTGGTGGACAGGCGAAATTGCAGAAGTTTTTGATAATATGAAGTTTAAGGAGGATGTTATATTCGCCGGAAGGTTGGAAACCAATGATATGCACCATGCAATGGGCTCTGCGCTGGCGTTGACCTATGTATCTTATTTTGAAGGATTTGGTATTCCAATCGTTGAAGCTTTCCGTTGCGGCACCCCGGTAATTACATCAAACGTTACCTCTATGCCCGAAATTGCCGGTGATGCAGCCCTGCTGGTTGATCCTTTCAATCCGGAAGATATTGCCGGGGCCATGAGGTCGATATCGACTGACGCCAACCTGCGTGACAAACTGGTAAAAGCCGGCACCGAACGTGCAAAAATCTTTACATGGGATAAATCAGCCGAAAGACTTTGGAAATCTCTTGAAAAAGTGATGAATGTTTAAGCCATTGTTTCTTTGCGGTTTTTGGTCATCAGGCTCACCAGCACCACTGCTGTAAAAGCAATCACAAAAGAGGCGAACCTCACCGAAACAGATTGATCCAGCACAGCAATTTCCGACCAGACAATGGTTGAAACCGATCCGGTGATCATTCCTGCCAGCACACCCTGCCATGTCGTCTTTTTCCATTTCAGCATAAGCAATATAGCAGGTCCGAAAGATGAACCCAGCCCTGCCCAGGCATAGGAAACCATCGAAAAAATTACTTTCTCCGAGGTAACTGCTATCATAAATGCCGCAATTCCAACGGATAAGGTTACCAGCCTGCTCAGGTTCACCATCGATTTTGACGATAAGTTGATTCCCAGAACATGATGGCAGAAATCCTCGGCTACGGTGGATGAAACCACCAGTAACAGACTATCGGCAGTTGACATCATGGCTGCAATGGCTGCTGAAATAATAATCCCGGCAATCCAGGCAGGCATCAGATCGGTCGCCATTTGCGGCATAACCCTTTCGACATCTGTGAAATAGCCCTGACCATAAAGTGCCACACCCACAATTCCAATAGCCATTGCTCCGGTAAAAGCCGGCACCGCCCAAATAAATGCAATCCGGCGACTTGTTTTCATTTTGCCGGGATCGCCGATCGACATAAACTTGGTGAGCAGATGCGGTTGCCCCATATAGCCAAACGACCAGCTCAATCCACCGATGATCAGAGCAGTAGCCGCCCAGCCGGTTTTTCCACCGGTCAGGTTCAGAAAGTCAACACCTGAGTGACTAATCGCCTGCTGAAACGACTGCCCGCCCGATGTGACTTCCAGGTATCCGACAATCGGTAAAATCACCAGGGCTGCAAACATGATCACCCCCTGAATCACATCGGTCCACACCACCGCCAGGAATCCACCCATCATGGTGTAAAGAATAATGACTGTTGCCCCGATCATCATGCCATAGAAATGACCGATGCCAAATGTCACATTCAGCACTTTACCGGCCCCGTTGAACTGGGCTGCGAGGTAGAAGGTAAAGAAGAAAATAATGATGGTCATAGCCACCAACCTGAGCCAGGAGCCACCTTTATTGAAATAGTTGGCAAATACATCGGGCAGGGTTATAGCATTAATCTTTTCTGACAAACTACGGATATCAGAGGCAATGACATACCAATAGAAGAATATCCCGAGCAAACAACCCAGGGCAGTCCAGACTTCAATCAGTCCCAAAGCCATCGCAGCCCCGGGTAAGCCGAGCAATAGCCAGGCGGATTCCCCTGCCGATCGTTCAGAAAGGGCCACCACCCAGGGGCTCATTTTACGCCCACCGAGGTAGTAGTCGGTGTTCGATTCATTTCTCTGGTAAGTAATAATGCCGATTGCCAGCATCACGATCAGGTAAAAGATAAATCCGATAAGGGTAGCGCTCATGATTTCAGCTTTTTAATACTCTCGTTAAAATTGGCAGACTGATTGAGTTGTTAATATAATTAAGCAGTTGGCAGTTGGTCTCGTCTTTTGGGACGAGAGTAGTTGGCAATAGGCAGTTGGCAAAGAAACAAAAAAGTTCAAGGGTTCAAAGGTTTCCCGCCGAAAAGGCGGGACTTCGCTGCGCTACGCAAAGGTTCAAGAGTTCAAAGGTTCAAAGGTTCAATCCCGCACGTGCGGGACAAAAGTTCAAGGGTTCCCCGCCGAAAAGGCAGCTTGCCCCGCCTTTTCGGCGGTGGGGACTTCGCTTCGCTTCGCAAAGGTTCAAGGGTTCAAAGGTTCAAGGGTTCAAGGGTTCAAGGGTTTAAGGGTTTCCCGCCGAAAAGGCAGCTTGCCCCGCCTTTTCGGCGGTGGGGACTTCGCTTCGCTTCGCAAAGGTTCAAGAGTTCAAAGGTTCGTAGGTTCAAGGGTTCAAAGGGTACAGTAATTAAGATCAAATTTCTATGT